>NZ_CP043619.1 GCF_003008555.2 Pukyongiella litopenaei
GCCCGACCGGCGGTTCAGTTTCGCCCGTCCGGTGCAGTCCCCTGCGGCGAACGCGCCCAGTCCGTATACACGCTTTCCAGCGCATTCCCGTCCGCCTGTAGCGACTCGAAGGCCACCCGGTCGGGATGGTTCCACGACACCAAGCTTTCCACCGGCCGCTCGTTCACGTCGTAGACCACCGAGCGCATTAATAGGCACGGCTCGCTGGACGGCAGGTCCAGCAGCCCCGCCTCGCCCTCGGGCACGTTGGCGACCGAGACGTGGAAATCGGACTTGCCGAAAGTCAGACCGTAGCGTTCCCGCAGCAGGCCATAAAGCGAGGGCGCGTCCATCAGGTCGGCCGCGACCAGCCCCGGCACCATGTCGGAGGGCAGATACGAGGTCTCGACGCAGAACGGCGTGCCGTCCGACAGGCGCAGCCGCTTGATGGCGATGACCGGGGCGCCTTCTTCCAGCCGCAACCGGCGCGCCACGTTGGCGTCGGCCACCGCCTGTTCGAAGAACAGAAGCCGCGCGCCCGGGCGCTTGCCGCGTCGGCCGACCACCTCTGAGATGGCGGTGGAGACGCGCTTGGACAACGGCCGGACCACTGCGACCTCGGGGAGGTAGGTGCCGGCCGTGCCGCGCCGTTCCAATTGCCCCTGGTCGACCATCCGCTGCACCGCCTTGCGGACGGTCATGCGCGAGATGTCGAATCGCTCCGCCAGCACACGTTCGGACGGGATGCGGTCGCCCGGCGACATGCCCATGTCGCTGATCAGCCCGCGCAACAGCGCCTCGGCGCGTTTTTCCACCACGCCGCGGTGGCGGCCGCTGAGGTCGGTCGTCTCGGGCATCCTTGGTATACTCTCTGTTCAAGCCGGTCTGCCGAACGGGCTTGGCCGCACAATGTTTTTTGGCATTCGCCTGACCGAGCAGCTATACCAATCTGACCATAATAGCAACCGATCCCGGCGCTTCCACCAAAACAAACCAAGCCTACAAAGACATTTCTTGCCGGAACAGTCCAAATTTTTGTTGCGAGAGCGATGCTGGTCATCTACCAATTATACCAATACAACCAAATGCTGGCCCAAGTGGTATACATTTACAACCAGCTACCAAACCAATAGGGAGATCACCATGATCAGACTGCTTACCGGAACCGCGCTCTGCGCCACGCTGACCGCAAGCGCGGCCTTCGCGCAGGACAAGACGACCATCAGCTTCATTCACAAGTATCCCGAGCCGGAGAGCATGGCGTTCTTTGAGAAGGCGGTGGCCGCCTACGAGGAAGCCAACCCGGACATCGACGTCGTGATGGAGGCGGTCGCCGACGATCCCTACAAGGACAAGATCCGCGTGCTGATGGCCTCGGACCAGGTGCCGGATATCTTCTTTTCGTGGTCGGGCGAGTTTGGCCGCAAGTTCGCGCGGGACGGCCGCACGCTCGACCTGACCGAGGCGCTGGAAGGTGAGGACTGGGAAGGCCGGTTCTCCGAGGCCGCGCTGGACCCGCTGCGATTCGAGGGCCGGCAGTTCGGCATCCCGACTAACGTCAACGCCAAGTACATGGTCTACAACGCCTCGATCTTCGAGGAGTACGGGCTGGACGAGCCGGAAACGTTCGGGGAATTCATCTCGATCCTCGATACGCTGAAGGAAAACAACGTCACGCCGATCGCCTACGGCAACCAGGTGCCCTGGGCCGCGACGCACTATATCGGTGACTTCTTCGCCAAGTACGTGCCGAACGACGTGCGGACCGCCGACTACCAGCTGCTGGCCGAGCCGGACGAGCTGTACACCCATCCGGGCTACATCGAGGCGCTGCAGCAATACGCGGACCTGGGCGAGTACTTCAACCGCGGAGCCAACGCCCTGCCGCACGCGGCGGCGCGCGGGTCGTTCTTCGCGGGGCGGACGGCGATGATGTATATTGAGCTGGTCGAGTTCTACATGGTCCCGGGCTCGGGGCTGGAAGAGGCCGGCTGGGACTTTTTCGCGCTGCCTCCCGTCGAGGGCGCCGAGGGCAACCAGAACCTGCTGACCGGTGCGCCCGAGGGCTTCCTGATCTCGGCCGATACCGAGGTGGCCGAGGAAGCGCTGGACTTCATCAAATTCATCACCGCGCCGAACATGGCGAAGGACTACGTGAAGACGACTGGCATGACCTCGGCCGTGATCGGCTCGGTCACCGAGGAGACAGCGAGCGAAGAGGTGATAGCCGGGCTCGAACGACTGGAACGGGCCGACGGCATGGCGCTGTGGCTCGACACCGACATGGACACCCAGTCGGCAAACGTGATCCTCGCGGCCGGCCAGGCGCTTCTGTCGGGTGACGTGACGCCCGAAGAGGTGATGGCGGACGTGCGCGAGACCGCGCTGGAAGTCCAGGCTACGCGCTAAGGGCCACCCTGTCGCGGCCGGGGGCCCTCCTCTCCCTCTCCCCGGCCGCGGCTTCAACGTTTTTCCTGCAAGGACCCGCTCATGTCCCGCCGCACCCCCGCCTCGCTGCGACAGAGCCTGCCCGGATGGCTCTGGGTCGCGCCGACGCTTCTGTTCCTGGTGCTGTTCGTCTACGGCCCGGCGCTTGCCAACATCCGCTACAGCCTGTTCTCGTTCTCGGCGATGTCGCAGGAGATGGATTTCGTCGGCCTGTCGAACTATGCCCGCCTGTTCGCCGACCCGCTGTTCCTGCGGGGGCTGGCCAACAACATCGCCTACGCGCTGATCTCGGTCATCTTCCAGGTGGCGTTCGCGCTGACGCTGGCGGCGGTGCTGGAATCCAAGGTCTTCCCGCGCTTCGCCGCCAACAGTTTCCGCACCATGCTGTTCCTGCCCTCGATCCTGCCTGTCGTGGTGGTGGGCCTGATCTGGCAGCTGCTTCTGGCCCCGTCGCTGGGCCTTGTGGATCAGGCGCTGTGGGAGCTGGGCCTCGGCGACTGGTCGCGCGCGTGGCTGGGCGATCCGGACACGGCGATCTTCACGGTCATCATGGTCTCGCAGTGGCAGTGGACCGGGTACATCATGGCGCTGTTCATGGTGGCGATCCGGGCGATCCCGCGCGACCTGTACCAGGCGATGGAACTGGAGGGCGCCTCGGGCCCCCGCATCTTTTTCCACCTGACCGTGCCGGCAGCGCGCGAGACGATTCTGATCGTCACGATCATCACCATCCTCGGCTCGCTCAAGGTGTTCGACATCGTCTGGGTGATGACATCGGGCGGCCCGAACCATTCGTCCGAAGTGCTGGGCACGCTGATGTACCGCGCCGCGTTCCGCGACGACATGATCGGATATTCGTCCACCATCGCGACCGTCATCTTCTTCATCGCGCTGACCATCGGCGTGGTCCAGATCAAGCTGCAGAAGGATCACTGACATGGCCGACGTCACGATGACCGCCCCCGTGTCGCCGCCGCGCCAGTCCGGCGAGACGGCGGTGGCCCTTCTGAACCGCATCGTCCTGTGGACGGCCTTCCTGATCCTGTCGGTGGTCTGCGTCTACCCGATGATCTGGCTGTTCCTGAACGCCTTCAAGTCCACCAACGAGCTGTTCCAGGCGTCCTGGGCCCTACCCGAGACCTGGCGGTACGAGAACTTCACCACAGCCTGGGGCTACGGCATCTCGCGCTACCTTCTGAACTCGGTGATCGTCGCGGTGGCGACGGTGGCCATCCAGCTAATCCTGGCCTCTATGGCGGCCTATGCGCTGGTCGTGATGAACTTCAAGGCGAAGGTCGCGATCTACATGGGGATCCTGGGCGGTATGATCCTGCCGCCAGAGGTCAGCCTGTTCCCGCTATTCAAGGTGATGGCCGTCACGGACATCTACAACACCTACCTCGCGCTGATCCTGCCCAACGTGGCCTTCGGCCTGCCGTTCACCACCTTCCTGATCCGCGCCTACATGGTCGGCATCCCGCCCGACCTGCGCGAGGCCGCGCTGATGGACGGGGCGAGCGAGGGGTTGGTCTATCGCTCGATCTACCTGCCCTTGTGCAAGCCGGTCCTGGCCTCTGCCGGACTGATCGCGGCGATGCATGTCTGGAACGAATTCATCTTCGCCCTGACCTTCGTGGAAAGCGAAAGCGTCAAGACCGTGACCATCGGGGTGATGAGCTTCGCCGTCGCGCTGCGGGCCGACTACGGCGTGATGATGGCCGGCCTTGCCCTGTCGATCATCCCGATCCTCGCCACCTTCCTGGTCCTTCAGCGCCAGTTCATCGGCGGCCTCACCCAGGGAGCCGTGAAATGAGAGATACAACAGTGAGCTACATGCAGATCTCCGGCATCCGGAAGACCTTTGGCACCTTCGAGGCGCTGCGCGGCATCGACATCGACATCGCCAAGCGGGAATTCGTGGTGCTGCTGGGCCCCTCGGGCTGCGGCAAGTCCACCCTCCTGCGGATGATCGCGGGGCTGGAGGACATCGACGCCGGCGACCTGGTGATCGACGGCGAGCGGATGAACGACGTGAAGGCGTCGAAGCGCGGCATCTCGATGGTGTTCCAGTCCTACGCGCTCTACCCGCACAAGACGGTGCGGCAGAACATGGAGTTCGGCCTGAAGGTCGCGCGCCAGCCGAAGGAGGAGCGCCAGAAGCGCATCGCCGACGCGGCCGAGATCCTGCAGATCACGCCGCTTCTGGACCGCACGCCGCGCGAGTTGTCGGGCGGCCAGCGCCAGCGCGTCGCCATCGGCCGGGCCATCGTGCGCGAGCCCAAGGTGTTCCTGTTCGACGAGCCGCTGTCGAACCTCGACGCCAGCCTGCGGCTGCAGATGCGGGTGGAGCTGGCCCGCCTGCACAAGGAGCTGCAGGCGACGATGGTCTACGTGACTCACGATCAGGTCGAGGCGATGACGCTGGCCGACAAGATCGTGGTGATGCGCGATGGCGTGATCGAGCAGACCGGCGCGCCGCTGGACATCTATCGCAACCCCGTCAACGCCTTTGTCGCGGGCTTCATCGGCAGCCCCAGCATGAACCTTCTGAAGGCGCGGGTGACCGCGGCCGAGGGGCGCCGCGTCACGGTCGATGCCTGCGGGATCGACACGGAGGTGGAGGTCGACGCGCCGCCCGCCGTGGGCACCGAGGTGACGCTGGGCCTGCGGCCCGAGCACCTGGAGCCGGTGCTGGAGCCCGCCGCAGGCGACACGATGCTGGATGTTCTGGCCTGCGAGCGGCTGGGCGGGGTGAGCTTTGCCCTGACCCGGATGCCCGACGGGCAGGACCTGACCCTGCAGCTTGACGGCAACCTGCCGACCACGGCGGGCGACCGCCTGTCCTGCCGCGCCAGACCCGGCGAGGCGCATCTGTTCAACGCCGAAACCGGCGCCCGTTACTGAGACGAAAAAGGAAGAGAAACGAATGTTCAACTTCGATCCCGACCGCTTTCTGCGGATCGAGAGCGGTGCCGCTGACACCGCTCGCCAGCTGGGAACCCTGGTCCGCGACCTAGTCGCCGACGGTGCCGACAGCCTGTTCTACATGGGCGCCGGCGGGGCCGGCATCCTGATGCAGCCCGCCGCCGACCTGCTGGCGCGGGAAAGCGCCCTGCCCTGCTTCAACGTGCTGTGTGCCGAGGTCGTGGTGACCGGGCACAAGGCGCTCGGCAAGGGCTCCATCGTGGTGATGCCGTCGCTGTCGGGCACCACGAAGGAGAGCATCGCGGCGCTGGACTTCGCGCAGGCGCAGGGCGCCAGGGTGATCACCATCGTGGGCCATGCCGAGACGCCGCTGGCCGAGAAGGCCGACCACTGCTTCGTGAACTTCGCGCAGGACGACACCTCGTGCGAGATGTTCTACATGGCGTCGCTGGCCGCCGCGTTTGGCGCGATGCAGGCGCGCGGCGAGCGCGACGATTTCGACGAGATGGCCGAGCAGCTGGCGGCCTTCCCGGGCGAGCTTCTGAAGATTAAGGAGCAGTTCGAGCCGCGCGCCAAGGCGCTGGCCGAGGAGATCCAGTCGGACACCTACCACATCATCACCGGCGCCGGGCCGGTCTGGCCCGAGGCGTATTACTACGGGATGTGCATCCTGGAAGAGATGCAGTGGATCCGGACCCGGCCCGTGCATGCATCGGACTTCTTCCACGGCACGCTGGAGCTGGTGGAAAACGGCGTCAGCGTCTTGGTCTTCATGGGCGAGGACGAGACCCGGCCCCTGGCCGACCGCGTGGTGAGCTTCGCGCGGGAGCATACCGACCGGCTGATCGTGCTGGATACGCGCGAGATGGAGACGACGGGGCTGTCGCCCGCATTCCGCGCGCTGATGGCGCCGGCGATGCTGGCGACGATGCTGGAACGGCTTTCGGCGCATCTGGAGCATCTGCGCGACCACCCGCTGGAGACGCGCCGGTACTACCGCCGCGTCGCGTATTGAGGCGCGCCATGGCTTTCGATCCGTTCGCGAAAATCACCGATCGGCCGCTGTGGCGGGCCGAGATGACGCTGCCGGAGATCCCGGCGGCGCAGATCGAACCGCGCGAGGACGTGGTCGTCGTGGGCTCGGGCTTTTCGGGGCTGCACACGGCGCTGCATCTGGCGCGCGGCGACCGGTCGGTCGTGGTGATCGACGCGGGCGAGGTGGGGCACGGCTGTTCGACGCGGAACGGCGGGCAGGTGTCGTCAGAAATCAAGCCGGACCTGGAAGGGCTGACCAGAACGTACGGGGCGGCGGGCGCGATGCGCGTCCTTCGCACCGGGCTGGACGCCCACCGCTACCTGCGGGAGTTCGTGCGCGCGGAAGGGATCGCCTGCGACTACAACGTCTGCGGCCATTTCATCGGCGCGCACCGGCTGGACCGGATGGCGGGGCTGGAGGCGTTCGGCGCGCTGCAGCGCAAGATCGGGACCGAGGCCGAGATCGTGCCGAAGGCGCGGGTCGGCAACTACATCGACAGCCCGCACTTCCACGGCGGGCTGCATCTGCCGGACTGGTCGAGCGTGCATCCCGGGCGGCTGGTGGCCGAGCTGGTCAGGCTCTGTCTGGCTGAGGGGGTGCGGATCGTGCCGAAGTGCCGTGCCGACCACATCGAGGATCACGGCGATCACATGTCCCTGACCGCGAACGGCAAGGCGATCTGCGCCGAGAACGTGGTGATGGGGACCGACGGCTACACCGATGGCGCTTCGAAATGGATGCGGCGGCGGATCGTGTCGCTCGCCTCGGTCGTGATGGCGACGAGGGCTATGCCGAAGGACGAGGTCGCGGCGCTTTATCCGCGCAACTCGATGATCTACGACACGCGGATGAATGTCAGCTACCACCGCGCCTCGCCCGATGGCGATCGGGTGGTGATGGGCACCGTGGTGCCGGTTGATCACGACCGCATGGCCGATTGCTATCCGCGCGCGCGGGGCAACATGCTGCGGGTTTTCCCGCAGTTGGAGAACGTGGCGCTGGAGCATGTGTGGTCGGGCTGGGTCGGGGCGACCTTCAACCACCTGCCGCAAGTCGGTCTGCGCGGTCGGATGGGCTATACCATCGGCTATAACGGCACCGGCGTGGCGATGTCCGCCTATCTGGGTCGGGCGCTGGCCCGCAGGATGCTGGGCCAGCCGGGCGGCGAGACCGGGCTCGACCAAGTGAAGTTCGAGACGCGGCCGCTCTTTAACGGGCAGACGTGGTACCGCCGCCCGGTGCTGGCCTGGCACGACCTGAAGGACCGGCTGCCTTCGCGCGGGGCGACCATCGGATGAGCGGGCGCTTCGACCTCATCGCGGTGGGCGACAACTGCATCGACCGGCTGACAGGGCGGATGCAGGCGGATCTGGTCGGCGGCAACGCGGTGAACGTCGCGGTGCAGGGCGCGCTGGCGGGGTTGCGCACGGCCTATGCCGGCGCGGTGGGGCCCGTGGATGAAGCCGACGGCGACCGGGTGATCGCGGCGTTGATCGCGAACGGGGTCGACGTGGGCTGCGTGGAACGTGACGACCGCCCGACCTCCGTCACCGAATTGCGGGTGGACGACGACGGCGACCGGCACATCGTGGCTGAGGCGTTTGGCGCCTGCGAGGGCTGGGGCCCCTGCCCCCGCGGCATGACCAGACTGGAGGCCGCGCGGCACGTCCATATCGGCTGGCTGAACGACGGCGGCGCCACGCGGCGCGCGCTGGCGGCCGCCGGCGTGCCGGTGTCGCAGGATGTCAGCGTCAACGCGTTGACCCCGCGCGATATCGCGGCCGACGGCCTGACCCTCGCCTTCGCCTCGCTGTCCGAGGCTCACGCCGACTTGGCCGAGGCCCGCGTCGCCGAACTGGTCGCGGGCGGCGCGACCGCCGCCGTAGTCACGCTGGGCCGCGGCGGATCGCTCGCGCTGGTGGACGGCAGAATGCACCGCGCCAAGGCCGACCCCGTGGAGGCCACCGACACGACGGGCGCTGGCGACAGCTATATCGCCGGCTTCCTCGCCGCGCGCCTGACCGGCGCGGACATCACCGAAGCGATGGCGGCCGGCCATGCTCGCGCCGCCCGAACCTGCACCCATCCCGGAGGTTTCCCGCAGTAATTCCAAAGACTTGACGCCCGACCAACCCGAGCCGCTCCGGCTCGGGACCGGTTTTCCCTACCCTGAAGCAAGAAGAGGATACCATGAAAGACACGCTAACCACCGACGAACAGGTCGCCTCGGCCATCGCGGCGGCGAAAGCGCGCGATACCGTCAACGACATCTACTATGTCGCCTGCGGCGGGTCCTACGCGCTGATGCTGCCGAACCAGTACGTGATGGACCGCGAGGCCACGAGCATCGCCGGCCACGCGCTGAACGCCGCCGAATTCAAAGCCCGCGCGCCGAAGCGGCTGGGCGAGAACTCTGTCGTAATCCTGTGCTCGCACAGCGGCAACACGCCCGAAACGGTCGAAGCGGCGAAGATCGCCCGTGCTGCCGGCGCGCTGACCATCGCGCTGACCAACGATCCGGGCAGCCCGCTGGATGAGGCATCGGAATACGTCGTCTACTACGAGCACGAGCCCAAGAAGATCAGCCCGAACCACTCGCCCGCCGTGCTGGCGCGGCTGTCCTTCGGCATCCTCAATGCGCGCGAGGGCAACGCCAAGGCCGCAAAGGTCGAAGCGGCGCTGAAGGCGCTGCCGCCGATCATGGACGCGGCGGTCGAGGCGCATGGCGACCGGATCGCGACATTCGCCGACTCGCACAAGCGCGAAGAGGTGATCTACACCATGGCGTCGGGCACCAATTATGCCACCGCCTATTCCTACGCGATCTGCATCTTCCAAGAGATGCAGTGGATCCACTCCGCCGCGATCCATTCGGGCGAGTATTTCCACGGGCCGTTCGAGATCACCGATTACGACGTGCCCTTCATTTTGCTGATGGGCCTTGGCGCCTCGCGGCCGATGGACGAGCGCGCGCTGGCCTTCGTGCAGACATACTCGGACAAGGTGACAGTGCTGGATTCGAAGGAACTGGGTCTGGGCGCCATCGACGCCGAGGTGGTGGAATATATCGAGCACATGGCCTTCAGCACCCTCCTGCGGGTCTATTCCGACAAGCTGGCGTTTTCGCGCGGCCACCCGCTGACCGTCCGCCGCTACATGTGGCAGATGGAGTATTGAGCGTGGCCCTGGGCAACGGCTCCGGGCTGGTGGGGATTGGCGACAATGTCGTCGATCTCTACCGCGACCGGTGCGTTTACTATCCCGGCGGCAACGCCTTGAACGTAGCGGTTCTGGCCCGGCGCTTCGGGCTGGCCGAGACGCAGTATGTCGGCATCCTGGGCAGCGACGCCGAGGGCGCGCATGTGCGCAGGAGCCTAATGGCCGAGGGGCTGTCGGATGCTTGGCTGCGAGTCGCCGATGGACAGAACGGCAAGGCGCAGGTCGACCACAACGCCGACGGGGAGCGCATCTTTGCCGGCAGCAACAACGGCGGCATCCGGCGCAAGGTAATGCTTCGGATGGATGACGAGGATTTCACTCTGATCGCGCGGCTGGGCCACGTTCATTCCAGCTGTTTCAGCTATATCGAGCCGGAACTGCCCCGCATCGCGGCGGCGGCGGAACGGCTGAGCTTCGATTTCTCGACCGAGCGCGACCCGTCCTACCTGCGGCAGGTCTGCCCGCATTTGGACATCGCGTTCCTTTCCGGCCAGGGGCTGGACGATACCGGCGTCGCCGCGTTGATCGCCGAGGTGCAGGCGGCCGGCGCGGCGCGGGCCTGCGTGACGCTGGGCGAGCGCGGGGCGGTCTGGGCGGATGGCGACGTGCGGATACCGCAGCCGGTCAGCGCGGCCAGGGTCGTGGACACGATGGGCGCCGGCGACGCCTTCATCGCCGGGTTTCTCTGCGCCAGCATCGGCGGGGCCGACACCCGGGCGGCACTGGCCCGGGCCGCCGACTGCGCGGCCGAATGCTGCGGATGGGCCGGCGCCTGGGGCCACCCAGCGAAAGCGGTCACCGTGGGGGCCTGAGCCGGACCCGAACCCTGATCGCCGGGCCGATTACCACCAGCCCGGGGCGCGCGACCTCCTACATGTATGGATGTTTATGGGTTCCGTCGCAAAGTTCGCATCCAGCGGAAATTCGTTCCACTTGGTTGTCGCTCAGGCCGCAAGGCTGGCATAGATTGCGAACGGGCAGCTTTCGCCGAGTTGTCCTTTCCTGATCATGTGCGCGGTTTCGATACCGTCTAAAGTTGCTGTCGCTGAGCTTAGCGCCTTGAAGCCCATCATCGGCCTGATCCTCCGTTTGACCGCCCGGTGGTCCTGCTCCACGATGTTGTTGAGGTACTTGGACCGATAAACTGCAATTCTCCGGTCTGAGCCCACCTTCCGAAGCGCTTCGTTCATCCCTGCGAGTCCAGCCGTATTAGCGCCGCTCTTGTCGATGGCGCAGGATCGGGGTAGCCCGTTCGCAGTGACTGCCTTGGCCAGAAATCGCAACGCTGCTGCTTCGTTTCGTTGTTCGGAAAGCATGAAATCAAGGGTTTGCCCGTTCCGATCCACTGCACGATAGAGGTAGCACCAATCCCCGCGGACCTTCACGTAAGTCTCATCGAGACGCCAGGACGGAGCCGTAGCCGTTTTGCGTCGCTGCGCGACCGCCGCCAGGGCCGATGCATATTTCACGACCCAACGGTTCAGAGTTGCGTGATCGACGCGGATGCCGCGCTCCGCTAGGATCTCCTCGAGGTCGCGATAGGACACGGCGTAGCGGACATAGAAAAAGACCGCGTGCAGGATAACATCCTGCGGGAATTGCGCACCTTTGAACGACACCATCCGCCCGACCTCATCGACAAATCACGCGGACTGATAGACCATCACGCCAAACTTTGCGACAGAGCCGGCATCAGCTGGCGTCCGATGAGTGTTGTGCTTCGATGTAACTATCGAAAAACGCATTCTTGCGCTCTATCAGTGAAATTGAACCATTCGTGTTACGGTCTGTCCAATAGTGACCGCTAATCTGGTTAGGCGGTCTGCCAATCAATTTATACCTGAAACTTCCGTAATGAATTTCACTAATTCCGGATCTTAAGTGGATACTTGGATCACTTTGATATGCGCCGTAGAGGTAGGTGGTCCCGTCAGTCTGGATGTCAAAGCTCGACGCAACCAGAAACGACTCGGCTTGTTCAGTCATTAGCCTGATCGAAATGGAGCTAAATGTCTGTCGAACGACTGCAAAGCCGCTTACCGGGTCAACAGGCTCCGCTGAACCTGGATGCTTGTAGGTAGACTGGAGGGAAACTCGCCAGGTTCCGTTCAAGTCCGGACGCCGAATCACCTTCTGTATTGGCCAAATTCTCCAGATGTACCGATCAAAGAGCCATAGACATGACGTGATTGCTGCCAGCGTCAGAGAGTAGGGCTGGGCATGTTCCCACGTCAGCTCGATCCCCAGCACCCACAGGAACCCTCCCCATACAGCGATGGCGATGATAAGAAGTATTGAAACCGACGTCTTGTTGAGCAATGCCTTACCCATGATCGAGAATATGAAACAAACGTTGCTCCAGATACATCAAAGCCGCAAACCGTTCCACCCAGTTATCCTCGTCTTCGCTACCGGTCGCGTCTCCGAACTGGACTGCATACCGATGCCGAGAGAGCCGATACCCGAAGTGGGGCAGCGCTTCAGCGCTACCTTTGCCCATGACTATGAAGACGCCTTAAAGGTGAACCCAAGCATTCATGATGGCGCAATACTATTTCAGAGAAGGCTGCAGGACGAAAGCTACCATCTGTCAGCATGGTCGATGCGAATTGTGAGCCGACACACGCCGTTGTCTTCTGAGCCGAACCTGGGTTCCGCACACAACAGCACGCTTTCGCTATCAATGGCCGCAGCTGTCGACGCTTGCTGCATTCTTTCGCAAACTAAAGCTGTTTTCTTCGTAAATGGACAAGCAGCAATTCTAGATCCAACCGAGCCCCGATAGACTTAGCAGTTTCGAACGTTCGTGCCGAAAGTATCGTGCTAATTGTTCGGAATGAATTGCAAGCCTTGGGAATAGGTAGCAGAGTTTCTAAAAAGCATTTGACTTTCAGAGGTCAGCGCCCGGAGCTATTCCAATACTGCCGTGCCGCCACGAGGAAAGTACGAAAGCTTTGCATGTTCCAGCAGATGTGCGAATTCGCTCGAATCAGCCAGTGGAGATCATTCGCACAGGACAGTTCGTTGGCGTTGCAGCGTTCGAGCCAGTACAGGTAGTTCTCGAAACTTTGCTGGTAGTCCGCCACGAAATTCTGGTTCGGTACGCTCCAAAGCATCCCTTCCAAGAAGTAGGAGGGCGCAATGCCTTTCTTGAGAAAGCCCTCGATGACCATAGCGTTTCGCATGTTCTTCACCACTCGCACGTGCGACTTGAAGCGGTTGTTGGTGGCCTGATGCTTAGTGGTGCAGTTTTGCTTGTGCTGCTTCGGGAAGTTGATGATCCGGTCGCCATCAAGGGTGATGAAGGAAATTCCCACATGATGCCGGTTGTCCGACGGTGACCGGTAAGAGGTGTAGCGATGGTGTTCGATGCAGGCCAATACGTCTGCGTCGCGGCGGTTTCCTTCTCCCGGAACGGCGATAGCTTTCCGGCCAGGCGTTACGCCGTCGCCGAAATTCGCCTTCAGCCAAGCGACAACTTCAGCCCTGAATTCCTTGTAGCCGTATTTCGCGGCAGAGCGGTTCGCTTCGTAGGCTTGCTTATCCGCTGGATCGAGGCCGGAAATGTCGCTATTGAACACGTCGGTCAGGCAGATCACCACGTCCACGTCACTCTCCGAACCGCGAACGTTAGTGTCGTTCCCGTAAGAACCTTGCAGAAACATCTCAAAACCCCGACCAGCATACGGCGCGTCCCGGTGCTCCAGAACAGACCGTATCACCTGATAAGTAGCAGCAGACTGCTGTTGGGCTCCGACATGAGACCAAGTTTCAAGTTGGTTTTCCGAAATCGTCATTTCTATCCCTCATTCAAAAGCAGTTGGCGGACTTCCTGTTCGCGGCGCGCAAATGACTCCACACCTTGCTGGCGGAGGAGATTCAGTTTTTTGGGATCATGCTCGAACATGTCCGTCGCCATTTCTGGCTTGTCGAAGGTGTCGCTGATCCTAACCGTCGGCACGTTCGCGTATAGCAACCGCCTGAGCTGATCCATCGACGCGGTGTTTACCTCAAGCGTCTTCTGGAGCAACTGGACCGGAAGGAAGCTGTTGATCTGGCGTGCGATGAAGCCACGCTTGGGCTCCGGATACTGGCCGCAACCCAAAGATAGTAACCGACAGTTTTCAGGGGCATGACCAAGCGCAACTGTCGCATCGGCAAGTGCATAGAGTGCTGGGTTATTGGCACAATAGCCGCCATCGAACAATTCAACGACGTCCCCGGAAGCCGTTTTGATGGTCTTGATTTCAAAGAATGGGTATGCCGAACATGACGCCTCGATCGCATCTGAGAGCTTGCATCCGAACCCGGGGATGAACGTCGCTCTTCGTCCGTGCGCTTGGGTCACCTGGCTTTTGAATATCATCGGCGTCTCGAGCTGCCATTTTGTGGAAACGACGCCGAGGCCGGTCAGAACCCTGTCGAAGCCTGCGTCACCGAATACCGCCTCTCCGGTCTCACGCAGTTTTTCTGACTTAGCCGCTTTGCCAGAAGCCCGCATGATCGGCGGGACGTGCGTTTTGTACAGCTCATGGATTTCATCGACGGAACGACCGGTCGCCAGAAGTGCGGCAATGATTGAACCTGTGCTGGTGCCGAAAATCAGGTCGAAAGTCTCGTGGATTGGCCGAGGCAAGAAGGCCTCAACTTCGCGCAGGATACCGAGCGGATAGAAGCCTTTCGCTCCTCCGCCGTCCAAACTCAGAATTCGGCACATGTCACCGCTCATCACCATCCGACCCCCAACTAGCAAATATAGTGCGAATGGGTTTTGCGATATGCAAGAGGTGGTGCACCACTCGCTGAATTCCCTATCCATGTTGGTGGAAAGCATCCGGGAACCGAATTCTACTTTCGGCCAGCAAGGGGAGTGCGTTCTACGAGTGAAGCACGGATACCGTGGCTCGCGCAGCTGGCTGTGAATGGACTGCCTACGGAAGTTCGAGCCAACGTGGTTATCATTTCCGCAGGCGCAGAATCGGCCTGAAGTCTGAGCGACCGACATGGACAGCAACAACCGTCAATCGTTCAGCCGGTCCTCGATCTCGCCGATCGACGACAGGATATCTCCGAAGTCGGGAGCATCGCCAAAAATCATCGCCCTTGTGTTGTGGTAGTCCCGTGCCAGTCGATCAATCATGTCGCCTACGGGCCGAAGGGCGAACGTACCGGGTGCAGCGGCCGCGAGGTCGTAGTCCGGTCTACTGAAGAACGTTCGGGCATGCTCTATGCAATCCGCGCCGAGTGCCAGGTCAGCGACAGCCAAGGCGCCAACATCTGAGTGCAGGAGCGAATGCAGATCGTAGTAGTGTCGGGAAATCCGCTGACCGTCCTGGCGAAGCTCACCGCGCCGCTCGAACCAGCTGCGCAAACCGTGAACAATCACGATCTTGTCCCAGAAGGTTCGCTCGGCATGGATCGTCGTGACACCGGGCACCCTAAGATCCAAAGCTTCGAGATCAGCATTGATATAGGGCGCAATGGTAACAGGACGGTTCGGATCGAGTGCGGATTTTGCGCCTGACTCGATCTTGACTGCGGCCTGCACATATCCGGTCTCAGATGCATCCACCCGCGGATACCAAACCAGCAAGGTCTGAGAACTTGGATCGCTATCGTCTACCTCGACGCGACCCGTCCCATTCGTGTCGGCCGCCAGGATTTCAGAGACAGCCTCAAGTAGCTCTGTGGTGATATATCGGCTGCAGTCCGCTGCAATCGCGTCAAGGGCGGCCTTCCGCTTCTTGTTGGAAAGCGCGGCGATTTCAGCTGTGCTCCCAGGGTGCCCAAGGTCATCCCTGAAGACGGTGACGTCAATGTCTTCCGAGAACCGGTTGATCAGACCATAGGCTTTTGACAGAGATGTGCCGCCTTTGAAGAGTAGACGCGGGCCGCCTTTTGGCAGCCGATGGTAGAGGGTGTTGAGCGTCCAGCACACCCAGAAGTCCTTCTCGATGTTGATCAGGGGCGCGCCCAGCCGCCGAGCGGTCGTGAGGAATAGATCCGCGCGGTCGGCAGGCTCTGCGCGGATGACATCCAAGAACGCCTCCGTCGTCATGCGCTTCGCTCCGCACCTACCGACATGATCGGTTTGCGCAGGATATCCTGCATCCAGATCGGCATGGCCGAGAGACCGATGCGAAGGTCCTCGGTGAGTTTTGGCCCCTCATCACTATCGGTCAGGAGCTTTCGAATGGTCCGATCGACTTTCGAGCGCTCGGTCTCACCTTGCATGGCATCGTGGACCCAGTGCAGTGCCTGAACAAGATACATACCAGGACGTCCCGCCCAGTAGAGACGACTGGGTGCAGCATGCTTGAAGACGATCTTTTGGTTGCCCAGCTCAATGGGTTTGAGGCGAGCGTCGACCAGGACCTCGATCTTAGCAGGGACGGCGTTTGTCAGTCCGAGAGTGTTGGCTGCGGTCATGCCGTCCACGACAAAGCGCGCCTTGTCGCGCCGCGCGACAGCTTCGATGACAGCGCGATAGTCCGGTGCCGATGGCTTCCCGGTGAGCTGGTTGACTCGCGGCTTATCGTAGAGGCCGCGCTCGATACGGCGGAGCTCGCCGGACTTGGCCAACCGCTGGAGGGCCTTGTCGACAGCTTCACGCGAACCGGCATCCGCGAAATCTCCTGGCGTCCAAACCTTGGTGGGTTCGGCGCTGATCCGATCAAGGATTTGAGTGGGCAAGGTCACAGGTGATCTAGTTTCCGTCATGTCCGAAGATTACTGCATATTTCGGACAAGTGCGAGTCCGAAGTTTGCTACATATTTCGGACAAGCAGCCGATACCCTAAGGCATAGGCTTCAGTACGACAGCAGCGCACGTTACACTCAGAACGGAGAGTACTCCCTGTAGACATTGCCAAGCCTGAGGCTCATAGCATGCCTGCTCACATTGAATGATTTTGCCAAATGACCAACAGCGGTATCGCTGTCTAGCGCCTCTATTGCATCAGCCTCGTCCAGAAATTGCTTTGGCATAAGCAAGCTGGCAGCAAAAAAGTTCGCTTCGATCTCTTCTACATCAACCGCCAACGACGAAGTTTCAGATCGAAAGTTTACACGATAGTCATGATCGACGTGGCTCGACATTCCGTCATGCAGCAAGAAGTGCCCGAATTCGTGCGCAATTGTGAAGCGCTGACGCGTTCGACTTTGTTTTGCGTTCACACCGATCGTGACAGAGGAACCATCGCGAACGATCAGACCCGATACGTCTTCCAGATCACCTTTTCTGAGATGGATCCCGTAGCTTGAAACAATGCTTTCTACGGGAACAGGCACTTGGGTTACGTCGTGTTGGTCTAAGAGCCCCTCGACCAATTTCTCGATCTTAGTGTAACGGGCACGTCTCGGGGCACTCATGTCCGTTTCGCCTTCACTGGCGATGTAAGTTTCATCAGCAAAGTCTCCATTTTTGGATCGATGAGTTCTTCTTGATGCTCGTTCTCAAACCCTTCGATCTCGTTAAGAAACTCCGTCACCGGCATTCTGAGAGCCCTGGCAATGTCCACCAGTTGATGGATCATGATGCTTTGCCCTCCAGCCTCGATATTGGTGACAGTAGTTCTGGCCGACCCGATGCGTCTTGCCAAAGAAGATTGGGATACCCCCAATGATTCACGGCGGCTCCGGATGGCTTCGCCAAGGGCCTTGTAGAGAGCATCGCTCAAACCTTCCTCCCTTTTTGGCCGACCGGTCTTTTTTCTAGGATACTTGCAGCGCCTGCACATGTCAACCATATTGACATTGACACAGGCGGTCAGATTCGTTAACGGTCAATCATGTTGACATCTAACTTAACTGGCACTCATGGCTGAAGCCGATGTAAACCGACCCTTTCGGGTGTTGAGCCTTGATGGTGGCGGAATGCGCGGCATCTATACTGCCGCGTTCCTTGACCGTGTTTGTGAGCAGCAGGCCAAAAGGGCCGGAGTAGATCGCCTTGATCTCGGCCTTGGATTTGACCTGATCGTTGGGACGAGTACCGGAGCGATCGTCGGTTGCGCCGCCGCAGTCGGATGTCCAATGAGCAAGGTGGTCGCCCTCTATCGAAACCACGGCCCGAAGATCTTCCCCCATCGCATAAAGGGAACCATCAGCGCCCTTTATCGGGCCGGTCGCGGGCGAAGCTTCGTCCGGCGAGGTGATGCGGCACTTAGAGCTGCACTTGAACACGTCCTAGAAAGCACGACCCTGGCCCAAGTCTACGAGAAGCGCGGAATTTCCATGAGCATTCCGACAGTTTTACTCTCGGACCACCGCTCATGGGTTTTCAAGAAGACCCCCGTCAGCGGAGCGCGGGATGAAGATTACAGCCTCGTCGACATTTGCATGGCGACCAGCGCGGCTCCGATCTATCGATCTTTGGCTGCCGTGGATGTTCCCGGCCAGAACGCCGGCGTGAAGCAGGTCTTTGCGGATGGAGGGCTTTGGGCAAATAACCCGGTCATGGTCGCGCTGACAGATGCCTTGACAATCGCTGATCACGAACAGCCGATCGAGATTTACTCACTCGGAACCTGCCCTCGACCCGAGGGCGAACACATCACGGGAGACGGCATCCATCGATCTCTATTGGGTTGGAGGCTTGGGGCAGACGTAGTCCCATTGGCGATTAGCGCTCAAGAGTTCGCGTATGACAACATGGCGCGTCTCATCGCGATAGAACTCGGCAAGTCCGGAAGGGAGGTCACCACGATCCGCTTCCCTCGGAAGGCCGTCCCGGCAAGCATGATGACATATCTGGCTTTGGACGACACTCGGGCGGAGGCGATGGATCGGCTGACGGCCCAGGCCCACACGGACGCCGATCTGACAATGAGCGCGCGTGATGATCCAAGGGACCCGTCAGGCAGCAGGATCAAGGCTTTGCTCGAGTCCCTGCCGGCTTTGGATCCGTCCAGAACACTCGTCTCGTGCGAGGCAACCACAACAACAGATGAAGGAGGTGAGCAGCATGTATGATTGCAGTGCAGATGTTCGTGCGTTTCACAATCAGGAGGTCACGCTACCGGAATCCGAGCGCAATAAAATGCGCAGTCGGCGCAACAGCAACCGCGTTCGACTGGACGGAAATCTCGAAAAGGACGACAAACCGGTCCCTTACGAACATGTCTCCCAAGGCAGCTACCAGATGAAGACCATGCTGCGCGATCCGAACAACGACTATGACATCGATGATGGGGCCTACTTCGAAAAAGGCGCCTTGGTCGGAGAGCGCGGTGCGTACATGACGTCGCTTCAGGCACGCCAAATGGTATGCGACGCAATGGACGATGGGGGTTTCAAAACACCGCCCAAGGTCAGAAACAACTGCGTCCGCGTGTACTACAGCGCCGGCTACCATGTGGACGTGCCGGTTTACAGGCGCGTCGAGGTAAATGGCGAGATTTGGTATGAGCTGGCAGCGAGCTCAGGATGGAAGCGCTCCGATGCCCGTGACGTTTCAGACTGGTATGAAAATGAACGAGCCGACAGCGACGATCCCATCCAGTTCCGGCGCGTCAATCGACACCTGAAGAAACACGCGAAAAGCCGCGAGAGTTGGAAGAGCCGTAACTTGAGCGGTTTTGGGATCTCCGTCCTGGTTGCGGAGCAATTCCGTGCCGACGGCGATCGCGAGGATCGGGCGCTCTACAACACGATGGTCGCCATTCGCAATCGCCTCAAATTCAGCACGGTAATCGATCATCCTGTGACACCCGGCGAATCGATCACATCGAGCGATCCGGACCCGGCAGCCACATTCTTCCGGGACCGGCTATCTGATGCGATCGCCTACCTCGATCCTTTGTTCGACGATGATTGTGATCGAGAAACGGCCCTGAAGTGTTGGGACAAGGTGTTCAACACTACATTCTTCAGCGAGCGCTACCAGCCGGAACTCGAGAAGAAGTCGGCGCTTTCTGCGCCAGGGATCGCCGCTGGCGCGCTTCTTGGAAGCACCGCCGCCGCGGCCGCAGCTGTCAGCGATACGGGCGGCGGCCGCCATGCCTGAAACAGAGTTCAGCGACGGGCGCGACACAAACCGAAGACATGCGTTGCTTGCGGTTGAACGCGCCCTTCGCGAGCACGTCGGGCCGTCACTGGCTCGTCTCGAATACGCCGATATTCGATCAACGTATCCCGACCGTCACTATTCTGATGGCTGGCGGTTTTCTGTCGCCTTCACGGATGGCAAAACTCGAAGGATCGAATTGGTCGTCTCGGAGGTCTTCCCTTCTATTCCACCGAGAGCTGCCCTTGTAGACCGCCCGGATTACCTAACGTGGCCCCACATCGAGCACGACGGGATTCTATGCCTCCTGAACAACCTCAGCGAAGTTGACCCCAACAATCCAGGCGCCGTCGCGCTGAATATCGTGAATCGCGCTGTTCGCTTGGTGGAAGAACTAGTCGAAGGAAAGATCGTGGAACGTGATTTCCGCGAAGAGTTTTTGACGTACTGGTTTTACGGTGCCAGCTCCTCGGTGAGAGATGTGGTCACCTTGTTCGATCCGCCTCGATCGTCCTGCATAGTGAGATCCTGTACTCATGATGGTGTGACTTATGTCGGCCGAGATGACGACGACCTGGTGCGCTGGATCAGCAATAGGTTCGGGGAAAAAGCTGGCCGCCGCCTCCTGAACCGCACCAAGCCAGTTGTCATGGTCACGGTATTCTTGAGACTCTTTCGTAATGGCCATCCATTTTCGATATTTGGTAAGGCTATTCATGAGATATCCATATGGGATTGGCATGCACTTTCGAGGAGCTTCGCCGCGCAATTGAGCAAATCGGACCATTCTGCGTTTTCCCCAAGCTGATCAATCGCCTTCCGCGCCGCCTGAAGATATTCCTGCCTTGGTGCTTGGGTCGTACCCGCGTAGTTCGTAGGCGATTGATTTTTGGGTCCCCCGCCCTCTCGAGGCCTCTGCCGTGGTAAGCTTTCAGCAAGTCGTGAAAGGCGATCCACAACTTTCCGCTTGTGCGGGAAGGCAATCCGAAGCTTGGTCTCGCCAACCCTATCGCTTTTCATCGTCAACGCGGCTGCGAGCAAAGGTCGGGTCATTCCGAGATTGATGGCGGCGAGGGTTTTGAAGCGATCTATTCGGTTCTGGGAAAAGAGCGCACCGTGACGGGGTTCTGGCGCGAGCACGCCAGCGACTTGCAGCGTCAAATCCATGCGTCGACCAGCATGGCGGTCCCCGCGTCGATTGGCGAGCATCAGCTGCTTCGCGCCCTCTTTGGCGCGGGTGCGGAGCCGGGTGGGCAGGTTCACATGTGCCGCTGGATCACGGCCCAATGGCGACAACTCGGATCCGCAGACTTCGCATTGCAACGACCACGCGTAGCGCCAATGGCGCAAAGATACCCCGGGTACCTTGTGAGTGCACGCGGGACAGTGCTGAAAATCCGACCACGAAATGCATTCAATCGGGAATTCAGCCCGTCGCCTGAGCAACATGCGACCGAGCTCCGCAGAAGGCAGACGTAACAATGTGCAGAACCTGTCGAGGTTCACGCCAGCCAAATCTGATTGCGTTTCCGGCGGACGTTCTTGACCAAGCCCCAGATATCGGCAGAGCTCTGGTAGTGAACAATAGTTAGCGTCTGCCAGACGGGCGATCCAGCTTGACAGCAGTTCGTCCTGATAAGGTGCCGGACGCCTCGGCAGAGGTTTGTGGATCACTAAAATGCCGGCTGTGGTTGGTTCCGAACGGTCCAACTATGTTTGGCCCAGATAGGCTGCCAGGATTGGACGGCCTCGTCAGTTATCCGCTCTTCGCCAGTCTCAATGGCGTCGATGGCAAGAGCCTTTATCATCGTGAACACACGCGATGTGACGCCGCCTGTAATACCGAGAATGGTACGTAGAGACTGGACGCTCAGACCAGATCCGCGCTCCAACTGCATGGCAGCAATCAGAGTCTGGACCAGCCGGGAAAACTCAACATCGTCATCCCAGAGTGGCAGAAAATGTTCGTCCAGCCGTCGCGCAAGTTGCTCGTCACCGCGAACCGCCTCAGCAGCTTCATTGACACCAAAGACGACAAGTGATGCGCACAGATCGTTGGAAAGGAAGCGCAGCATGTTCAGGAACCGGCGTTGCTCCCGATAGCTTCCGGCAAGGAGGTTATGGACCTCATCGATCATGATCATCTTCAAGTCCATTCCGCGCAAATGGCTGAGAGCCCGCACCTCCAGTTCGGAGATGGTGTGACGGCCCCACATGGGCGCGCCGATCGACGCCAGGATATGTTGATAGAACCGCCGCTCGTCTGGTGCGGGTGGCGCCTGAAGGAGTAGGATCGGCGTGCGCGTCACCCCGAGGTCTGAGCGATAGTTGCTCGGGTAGAGGCTCTCCATCCGCTTGGCGATCATGGTCTTGCCGATGCCAGAGCTGCCATAAACCATGAGGCCCGGCATTCTGGACTGCCGAGGCATTTCCATCAGGGATATCAATCTGTTGAGAACAATGGTTGCGCGATCAAAGGCGATCCAACGATCGCTGCGAATGAGATCAAGTCTTTCGTCGAGGTCCATCAAAATCATCTATCGGGTAAGTTGGGAGATTGGGGTTACTGGTATCAATCGCAAACATCTCACGGGACGGATCACGCTTCGGTTTGTCGTTTGGCTGGCGTGCTTTGCGTTCTTCGTCCAGGCGCGTCGCAAGCGTTCGTTGCCGCGCCGCGTGGGCGATACGCCGCTGTTCTTCGATGATCCCGAAAAGAATTGCCTCCGATATCCTACCGCCGTGACGCTCATGGAAAATTGCACTGGCGCGCCTCGACTCCCAAAGGGAAACTTTGGGGCGAGAAAGATCCTTGTAGCGCGCGGCAATTGTTCGACCATCGTCGGTTACTACCCATATCCGGGACATATCTCGCGGGTCGTACTTGACCGTAACCTTCCCTGCCCCGCGACCGATCATGGGCGCGAAGGCGTCGCTCCAATAACCGATGGAAAACAGGTTGATCCCGGTCCTGCCAAGTTGGCGGCGTTCGGAAGGAAGGAAACTGATCCGGAAGGCATCTGTATCCACGACCTGTCGGCCGGCATCGTCGCCCCCAAGATCGGCCCAGGCGGCCAGCGGGGTCCGCTTCAATCCGCTGTGGCGTGTATTATGATACCGACAAATCTCCAGCTGCAGCCAGTCCTCGAACTCGTCCAGCGTCATTGAGGCCTTGGCAGCGCTATCATACTCGCCTTTGTCTTTTGGCGAGGATTGCGTCGTTCCCGGCAATACATGCACGGCACCCATCGTCGTGCCGATCAGCCGCTCGATATGCCCACCAATATGCACACGGCCCGGCGGCCGGTACTTGATCGCGATGCCCCATTCCGCGCAAGCCGACCGGAAGGCATCACTGCGAAAGTCCCGCCCGTTATCGACATGGATGGCCTGTGGGATCCCGGCTGTCGGCCAATAGAGTTGCTTAAGCGAACTCGGTGTCCGGACGGACTTCGGCCGCACACAGTGGTCAAGGCAAAGGCAAATGGACAAGACCGATGGCGCGTCGAAAGTGACATAGGCACCCAGTACCACACGGGTCGCGACGTCGATCGCGAGTGTCAGCCATGGTCGTGCTAGAGGTTTGCGCTCAACCTGATCAACTAGGATAATATCCGCCAACGTGTGATCGATCTGGACGACTTCCAGTGGCCGTTCCACCTCCAACTTCCCTGCCCTCGCTTCGAAAACTTGTTTTGCGGCCTTCGCCCCTTTCCGCTTCCGTAACACCTCGCGCTGATCCATGGCATCAAGGCGAGCCTTGATCGTTTGCCGTGCTGGCGGTTGAAAACCTCTGGCAACGCACTCGGCGCGGATCTCGCCCACAATCCTGCGAAAGCTCGGGCGTTCCGGAACCAGATATCGCTCACGCAAGACCCGGGCAATCATGCTTTCAACTTGCGCTGGCAGACGGAGGGAGCCGGGCTTGGGGCCGCTGCGTTTGGGAAGAAGCGAACTTGCCCGGCCATCGTTCTCGCGCAACATGCTCAAAATACGCCAAGCTGTACTGCGCGATATGTTCAACTCGGCCGCCGCCGCCTCCACCGCCCGCCCGATACTTTGACCCCGAGCAAGCGGTGATAACAGTGGTCTTAGCGCCTCTGCCCTTTCTAGCGCTTCGTCACTTGCTTCTTCCGTCACAATCTAAAGTTATCCACAGTGGAAACTGTCTCACGGTTAAAGTTACCATCTCATAAATAACTTTACCATCCTAAAGTTAACCTTACCAAGTCGCCGCTGAAAACAAACGAGAAAATCAACCGTGAGTCTCACGAATTACGTGACCATGACACCCTAATAGCTTCTGGATGGCCGCGCCCGTTCTCCCCTTGGCGCGCGCTTCAAGAAACCGCCCCAGAAGGATCAGAACGACGATGACCGCTGCCGCCTCGAAATAGACGGTGCGCAGCGTGTCAGGCAGGACCGACGGTACGAATGTCGCAACCACGGAATAAAGGTAAGCCGCCCCGGTGCCGACCGCGACGAGGCTGTTCATGTCGGGGGCACCCCGGAACAAGGCCGGGAAACCCTTGGTGTAAAACGTCCGGCCCGGGCCGAAGAGAACGATTGTCGTCAGCACGAACTGAAGAAGCCAACTCGTCTGCTGGCCAATCGTGGTCTCGATCAGCATATGAACGGCCGGAATGACGTGGCCACCCATTTCGATCAGGAAGACCGGCAAGGCGAGGATGGCCGCAAAGGTGACCCGTTTGGCAAGCGCCTGAGCCTCTTCCTCCTTGCGCGCAACTCTGTCGTCACCGGCCTGGGCCGTTGCCACGGTTGCTGGATACCCTGCCGCGCCGCTTGATTCGATCAGATCGGATGTCGTGACAAGACCTTCGACGTAAACGACCGTCGCCGTCTCTGAGGCGAGGTTGACGTTCACCTCGACCACCCCGGGCACCGCGGCAAGCGCCTTATCGACCCGCCCGACGCAAGAGGCACAGGACATCGCTGCAATCGTGAGTTCGGCCCTGGCCTTCCGCGCGGGGTAGCCCAGCTCGCGAAGGGATTCGATGATGTCGGGAATGCGCTTGAGCGCGTCCACGCTCATGCGAGCAGTTTCCGAGGCAAGGTTCACCGACACATCCTCTACGCCGTCGATTGCATTCAATGCGCGATCGACCCTGCCAACGCAGGACGCGCATGACATGCCTTCGATCGGCAGGCTGATCTGTTTGGGTTCGGGCATATGTGTCACCTGTTTTTCCATTCGAAGTGGAATATGAGGCTTCCAGTTACTGGAGGGTCAATGGGAGGGCGCCAAATAAATTTCTTCACTTGACCTTCCAGCGGGGGGAAGCCCCATGTCACCGATAGAAATCAGATCAAGGAGTGGTTCCGATGAAGTTCAGCGTTCCGGACATGAGCTGTGGACATTGCACCGCAGCAATCGAAAGCGCGGTGAAGAGCGCAGATCCGAATGCAGGCGTAGAATGTGACCTTTCTGCCCGACATGTGCGTGTCGCCAGCGTGTTACCAGCCGATCAGGTCCAAGCGATCATTCGGGATGCGGGCTACAACGTGGAACCTGCGGCCGCTTGATGCAGTGCCTGGACCACCCAAGGGTGGTCCGGGCACAGAATTTCAGTCTTCGACTTTGCGGGCTTCCTCGACCAAGTCGGCAAGCTGCGCCTTTTCGACGAAGCCCGGGACCAGCGCATCCCCGATCACGAAAGACGGCGTGCCGTTAAAGCCCAGAGCTTGGGTCAGTTGCATGGAGGTCGCAATGTGCTCTTCGACCTCGGGGGCCTCCATGTCCTTGCGCAACTGTGCGATATCCAGGCCGATCTCCTCGGCAACGCGCAGCACGGAGGCCTCTTCCGCGCGGCCTTCCAGCCCCATCATCGCCCAGTGAAACTCTTCGTATTTGTCCTGCTTGCGCGCTGCCAAGGCCGCTTTCGCGGCGAACACCGATCCGTCTCCGAGAATGGGCCATTCACGATAGACGAGGCGAATGTTTGGATCGTCTTCGATCAAAGCCCGCACCTCGGGTTTGACCCGCCGACAATAAGGACAGTTGTAGTCGAAAAATTCCACAACGGTGACGTCCCCTTCCGCGTTGCCGAGAACCGGCGCATTCGGATCGTTCTCGATCAGATCGCGCTGGTCATTCAGAACTTGGGCCTGACTGAGCTCCTGCGCTTGCGCCTGCCTTTGTTCAAGGATGGCGACGGCCTCCATGACAATCTCCGGGTTCTCGCGGATTGCTTCCAGCACAAGTTCCTTGACCCGGGACTCTGACAGTTCGTCGGCGAGTGCCGGTAGCGGAAGCAAGGCAGCTATCGCGACCGTCGTGAAGGCTTGTCTGAAACGCATTTTAGTTCTCTCCCCGTTGTTCGTCGGCTTCTGTCCGCGCGGCCTGGACTTCGCGGATGCGATCTGGCCAGGTGGACCGGATGAAGGCCAGGATGTTGTGAATTCGCTGGTCGGTCAGCACGTCTGCGAAACCGGGCATGCCACTGTCGAATTCGACGCCCTGACGCGCCAGAAGCGCCGCACCCCCCAGTTTTGTGTAATCGAAGAGCAGGCTGTCAGGATGATGCCAGGTGTGACCCGTCTCATCATGTGGTGGTGCTGGCAGGCGCCCATCCGCGCCGGGCGTTCGCCATTCCGGCTGGCCTTCCAGACCCGCGCCATGACAAGACGCACAGTTTTCTGCGTAGAGCAACGCGCCTTCTTCGATGTCGTAGCTCTCCGCCCTGGACGCGCTGCCGACATCCGAGGATGCACTGGTCGAGAGCCAATACGTGAAGGCGGCTGCTGCGACAGTGATCGGAAGGGACCAAACGAGATATCTCATGTGACCCGTATCCAGGTTGTCATGCCAGATGCGGCGTGGCTGAGCATGTGGCAATGGAACAGCCACTTGCCGGGATTGTCTGCCGTAAAGGCGATCTCCCGGGACTCGTTGCCGGCCAACAGGATCGTGTCCCGCATCGGCCCGAACGCGCCGTCGGGGCGCAGCTCGCGGAAATGCATCCCGTGCAGGTGCATCGCATGTGGGAAAACGGTCTGGTTCTCGATCTTCAGGCGCACCGGCTCGTTCAGGGATAGATCGGCCAGTGGCGTGTAGGTCATTTCGGCGACATCATTCAGGGCCCAGAATTTGCCCGCTTGGGCAAGCTGACGGAATCCAAGACGTTCCCCGCCAAGCAATGCGGACTGCATTCGCCCCATTGCCCCGCCGGACATGACCAGTCGCAAATCACGCGCATCGGCAAGGTCCGGGGCGTGTGCCGCGGGGTTCGGCGGCAACGGCAGTGGCTTGCCTCTTGGTACTGAACTGGCTGTGCCGTTGACCAGAAAACTCACCAACGGGGTCAGTTGATCATCATCGCCGATGCGAAGCAATTGGGCGGTGCCGCCTTCGTCTTCGGTCACATCCACAATTAAGTCGACGCGCTGTGCCGGGCCGAGGATCAACTCGCCGTCAACCGACTGGGGTTGGCCGGTTGGCATTCCATCCACGGCCACCGTCCAGCCACTGAATCCAGAGAGCCTCAGCGGGAAAATTCGAGCGCTTGCTGCGTTGATGATCCGCAAGCGAATGCGCTCGTTGCGCTGCGCGGGCAAGGTCAGGTCATAGCGCCCGTTGGTCGTGATAAAGTTGCCGGTACGTCCACCGTGGCTCATCATCATGGGCTGTTCGAAATTGTCGAACAGCTGCCCGCTCTCAGGGTCGAGCAACCAGTCCTCCAGAACGATGACTTCCTCGCGGTCGATGTCCGGTCCATCGACCTCTTCGACGATCAAGGCACCGCGCAGACCACGCGCGACTTGCTCGTATGAGCGATTATGCGCGTGATACCAATAGGTGCCCGCGTCCGGTACGACGAAGTCGTAGTCAAAGGTTCCACCCGGCGCTACGGCCTCTTGGGTCAGCCCTGAAACGCCATCCATCGCGTTGTCGATCCGGATTCCGTGCCAGTGAACCGAACTGGGATCGGGTACCTCGTTGCGAAACCTGCGACGCACCCGATCGCCTTGTGTGACCCTGATTTCCGGGGCCGGAACGAGGCCGTCATAGCCCCAGATCTCTGTTTCCGGGTAGGTGTCCGGAAGAAGCTGTCGACGTGCAACCTTGGCAATCAGGTCCTCGAACGGGGTCGCGGCAAAAGCCGACTGCGGGATGGCCGCCGCGCAGGCCGCCAGTGTTGCATGGCGCAAGAAATCCCGACGTGTTTGTCTCATTTCGATCCTCGAGAAAGCGGGGGCGTGTTGCCCCCGCGTGGTGTTAGTTCGACGCGGGGTTCTCCGCCTCGACCGTGTCCTTGTTCAGCAGGAAAAGCGCCATCGCTTCGCGATCGGCAGGTGTCAGAAACCGAGTTCCCTCGCGAACCACTTCCGCCATGCTGCCGCCGAAAGCATCGCCCGAAGGGGTGATGCCGGTCTGGAGCGCATAAGCGAGGTTTGAAACCGTCCAGTCATTTTTGACCAGGTCTTTTGGCCGTATCGCGGGGGCCTTGCTGCCACCGGGAAGCTGGGCGTTGCCTGCAAAGGAAGCACCGATATCGCGGCCTCCCGCAAGATTGCGCGGCGTATGGCAGGCTCCGCAATGTGCCGCACCGCGCACCAATTCCCGTCCTCGATTCCATGCGTCGCTTCGCCCTTCAATCGGTTCGGTATCCGGATCGTAGAAGAACGCCGCTCGCCAGAGCTTCAGCCCCCATCGTTGGTCGAATGGGAAGCTGACATCATTTTCTGGTGCAGGCTCGTCCACGGGCGGCACGGTTTGAAACGCCGCCCAGAGGTCAGCGATATCCTGATCAGAAAAATCCGCATAGAAGGTGTACGGGAAAGACGGATAGTACGGCGTTCCATCGGGGCCGATGCCTTGCCGCACGGCTTTTGCGAACTGTTCTGCCGTCCATTCGCCCATGCCATGTTCCGGGTCTGTCGTCAGGTTGGGCGGGTAGAACGTTCCGAACGGGGTTTCGAGCGGCGCCCCTCCGGCAAGTGGTGCGCCGCCCGCTTCAAAATTGGTATGACAGGCAATGCACCCACTGGCGCGCGCCAGATATGCGCCCCGGTCGACATTGCCCTCTATTGCAATCGGAGTCACTGCACTGCCGACAGGCCATGCAATCACGACGCCGAGGCTGGCCGCGCCCAGCACGGCGGCCCCGCTGACGAGTGTCAAGAACCGGCGCATGGTCAGTCTTCTTCCGCCCGGAAGCGTTCATGGCATGCGGAACAGACCTGGGTCGTCATCGCGAATGCTGCGTCGGCGGGCATTTCGGCAATGGCGGCCGCATCCATCATGTCGCCTCGGCCCATCATCGTGCTCCCGCCCATCATGGTTGTATCGCCTCCCATCATTGACCCGCCGCCCATCATCGAGGCGCCATCCATGGAGGTATTGCCGCTCATGCCGCCCAATCCATTGTCGGCTGCGCGTTCCAGGCCCTCAGAGTATTCTTCCAGCTGACTTGCCAATGCCGCGAAGCGCTCCCAGTCGGTCCACACCTCGTCCTTGGCTTCCGAGGGCATGCCCCCTGTGCCCTCTGGGAACAGCTTTGTCATGCTCTCACCGGCGTGCTGCTGGAACAGGCGCGCGGCATCGCGCACTGTTTCTGCGTCATAGGCCGTTTCGCCCCGCATCATCGGGGCCACGGTCTTGACCGCCTTCCCCATTGCAAGCATGGCATCCATGCGCTCTTTCACGATGCCGGTGGCACCGCTATGCGCGAATGCCGTGACCGCAGTACCTGCAATCAACACTGCCGCTACGATAGTCGTCTTTTTCATGTCTTCGATCCTTCTTTGGGTCTGCTTTTCGAGCGATGTGAAATCAGACCCACCGTCGGGGCGGTGGAGGATCGCTGATCGGGCGCAATTCGGTTCGTTGGATCGCGCCGTCTTGCATGACGGCTTTCAGAAAAGAAGGCTCGTACGCCATGTTCGGCTGAAGCAATAACGCTGCCGGGACAGAACAATCGAGGCCTGGATGGCAGTGGCCAGAGGCCTCGGTCGATGGCCCTGCGTCTTCGTGACCATGGTATTCCTGCCCCAACGACGTTTCACCATGATATACCGGCGCCTCTGGCACCCCGAGAACTACAAGGAAAAGGCCGAAAACGGCCGACAGAATCCATCGGTTCGTCTTCGACCAACGCATCAGTTGATCCCGTTGGCCCGCTGCAATTCGCGGACATAGGCGGCCACCATCTTGACGTCTCCTTGGGTCAATCCCTCGATCTTAGGCATATTACCGAAATTCCAGTGATGTGCACGGACGCCGTTTTGAGCTGCCAGAACAAAAGCCATGTCCGAATGGTGGCTCGGTTCGTAGATCTTGTGCACGAGAGGCGGCGCAACACCGTTGCGACCGGCGGCATTTTCGCCGTGACACTCGGAACATTTTGCCTCGAATATGTTCTTCCCAAGCGCCGCCTGCTGCGAGAGTGCGTCAGGCAGCTGGACCTGGACGATCGGATCGCCTTCGGCAATCTCGCTTGTGTCAGGTGGCGTCATGGAGTGGCCAACCGCTAAATCTTCGGCTCCAACGAACTGCCAAACGGCAAAACCCCCGCCGATAACAAAAACGGCACCAATCAGCGCAGTTAATTTGTCCATGCCTGTATCTTCCGCCTTGCCCGTTGGGTCAGATGAGTTTGACTTGAGTGCCGACAGGCGCTCGCTCGTAGACTTCCTCGATCTGTTCGTTGAACAAACCGATGCAGCCGTTTGACGACCGGCGGCCGATCTTGCGCGTGTCCTGTGTCCCGTGAATACGGTAGTACTGCCACGACAGGTACAGTGCGCGAGTACCCAAGGGGTTGTCCGGATCACCCCCCTCGATACGTGCCGGCCATTCCGGATTGCGTTCCCGCATGGAGGGCGTCGGCGCCCAACTGGGGTTTTTGCGTTTTTCCACCACTTCAGTGTAACCGCGTTTGGTGAGTTCGTCGGTCAGCGGAACGGACGTTGGGTAGATCCGCATTTCGCCATCTGATGTCCAATGCTGGAGCGCCTTCGTCACGGTATCGGAGATGATGATCCCCTTTCCGAGTGCGTCGAAGTGATCTTGCCAGTCATGAACTCGGAAAGAAGAAATGTTGCGGCGAATGGTTTCGGCTCGAACCACGCTTGGTGCAACCAAAGCGACAGCCGCATACCCCAACAGGCTTCGTCGATTGATCTTGTTGTTTCGCGATGTCGTCATGACACACTCCTAGCCTACGGTTTGTACATGTCTTTTACGGGAGACCCGGCATCAGGCAACCTGACAAGGCCGCGAGAAGTGTATCCATTTGTATCCTTGACCTTACCCTGCTGGAGGGTCGCAAATGACGCCGGGAACGAGACAAAGAGGGTGTCATGGACCACCACAGCCACAGAAAAAAGCCGATCACGGACAGGCTCATGCATTATGGTATGATGGCGTGTTGCGTCGTCATGCTGCTGCCCGTTGCGGGGTTTTTTCTTGCCGGCGGCACATTGGCGGGCATGTGGGGCAATGCAGCGGCTTTCGCCCCGCTCCTGCTGTGCGTTGGGGCGCATCTCGTGATGCACAAGTTCATGGGAAAATCGTGCCATTCCGACAAGGCAAAGGATACTATCGAGGAAACGACCGAGCCCATAACCTCCGCGATTCCAGTCGTGGTCCGCGACAGGCCGTGATGTGCGCGGGAAGGTACGCGTAGGCGCGTTGCTGTTGTCGGGTTTCATGCTTGGGGGATGTGCAGGAAGTCTTGAAGACTGCTCGGATCGCGGCGCTATCGTGTCCACGAAGCAAGCGTCAGACCTTCTGCCGGATGGGTGTCGAACCCTTTCATCTTCTGCGACTGGCGTTGCGCGAATTGTCTGTGTGGACGGTCGTCAGGGTTTTGCCACAGGTGGACTTTGACGCAATTTCCGCCGTCCTGGCGAAATCTGCGGAAAATATGGGAAGGAAGTAGGTATCTTGATCGATTGCCTTTTGATCCTGCGACGGGTTTTGCTTATTCCCTTCGTGCTCCTGGCCGTTGTCTCTGGAAGTGTCGCGGCAGCAACCTCTGCTGAATACCAGAGCGCGCCACTCACCGCGCATCTCATTAGTGTACAGGACGGCGTTCCCGAGAACACACAGACTCTGTCAGCCGGGCTTCACCTTCAACTGAACGAAAACTGGAAGACCTATTGGCGGTCGGCGGGCGAGGTGGGAATACCGCCTTCGGTCGAATGGAGCGGTTCCGAAAACGTCGCAGATGTCGAATTCATGTGGCCCGCCCCGACGCGCTTCACCGCCTTCGGCATCGAAAATTTTGGTTATGCGGGTGAAGTCGTCTTTCCGCTGCGCATAACGCTCAAAGATCCCGGCGCACCTGTGACTCTTTCCGCGCAGGTCAAACTGCTGGTGTGCTCCAATGTCTGTGTCCCGGAAGAGTTTGACCTGTCACTTCGCCTCGGACGGGGCAACGTCATCGACAGCACTTCGGCTGGGCTGATCGGTACGTTTTCCGAGCGCGTCCCCGAAGGGGCCAAGACGAGCGGCGTCAGCGAGGCAAATGCCTTCATCGACGAAGACCTCACGGAGTTGATCGTCAGCCTTCGCGTCGATGAACCACTCCAGTCGCCGGATGTGTTTCCCGAACTGGGTATGGGTGTTGCGCTTGGCAAACCCGATATCCGTTTGGGAGAAGAGGATCGTTTGCTTTGGGCGCGCTTGCCGATCCTCTCGTCGAATACGGATGTGACAGTGGCTCCGTCGATTACCGTCACCGACGGCGAGAACCGGGCCTTCACGATCATCGCGGATCGCGTGGCGCAAGGAATAGCACCACCCTTTGAACTGGCCGCCACGACACCGGACATGATGGAACTGATCTGGATTGCCGCGATCGCGCTGCTGGGCGGATTGATCCTGAATGTGATGCCCTGCGTGCTGCCGGTGCTGTCCATCAAGGTGTCGTCTGTGCTCAAACACACCGATCACGACACAACCCGTGTCCGGTTCGGTTTCGTCGCTGCCAGCGCCGGCATCATGACGTTCATGTGGGGTCTGGCGCTCGTCCTCTGGGCGCTCCAGACGGCAGGCCTCAGCGTCGGGTGGGGTTTGCAGTTTCAAAGCCCGCTGTTTCTTGCGGCGATGATCGCTGTCCTGCTCGTCTTTTCGGCAAATCTGTTCGGAGCGTTCGAGTTCGCCCTTCCACACGGCATGCAGACGCGGCTTGCAGGGGCCGGAGGACGCAACGGGTATTCCGCCGACTTTTTCACTGGCATGTTCGGTGCCGTCATGGCGACGCCTTGTTCGGCACCGTTCCTCGGCACCGCGGTGGCCTTTGCTTTGGCCGGGCGTGGCGTGGACATCCTCATCGTCTTTACGAGCCTCGGGCTCGGCCTCGCCCTGCCCTATCTCGTCATCGCCGCGTTCCCGCGTCTGGTCGCATTCATGCCCAAGCCTGGTCGATGGATGCTGATCATCAAAAGCGTCATGGGGGTTTTGTTGCTTGCAACCGCCGTGTGGCTGTTCTGGGTGCTCGACGGTGTCGCCGGGCTTGCGTCTGTCATCGCGGTCGCGGCGTTGTCCGGTCTCGCCGTTCTGATACTATCTCTCCCGAATGTGCAGTCCCAATTCAGGTGGTCTATTGCCATAGCCAGCCTTGTCCTGGCCATTGCCGCAGGTCCTCTCTTGCAGCAATCAGCACCTGCGCGTTCGACGCCGCAGTTGGCAATGGCTTGGATCGCATTTGATCGTTCGGAAATAGCGAAACGCGTGTCCGCAGGAGAGGTCGTTTTTGTCGATGTGACCGCTGACTGGTGTCTGACTTGCAAAGCGAACAAGACACTTATCATCGATCGGGAGCCAGTCCGGAGCGCGCTTGAAGCGCCTGGAGTCACGGCGATGCAGGCAGATTGGACACGCCCGGACACGCGCATTTCCCGCTACCTTGAGAGTTTCGGCAGATACGGCATCCCCTTCAATGCCGTCTACGGACCATCGGCACCGAACGGCATTGTGCTGTCCGAATTGCTAAAAACCGAGGACGTGATGAACGCCTTGGCGCAAGCCAGTGGTCGGGATGTTTCCGCAAAGGTTGCCGGACAGGAGTGACCTGCTCGACCGGGACACCGAGCAGTAGTCAGCCGCCGAGCCGCTCAAGCGCGGCACGGACCGCCGCACGCCGAGGATCACTGGCGGGCTGCTGCTCCAACAGCGCTTCAGCCTTGCGGTAGGCCTCAACGGCGCGATCGGGCTCCTGAAGGACGGTATAGGCATTTGCCAGCCGCATCCAACCATCCAGATCGTCCGGTTCATCCTCAAGACGCTCGGCCAGCCGCGAGACCATCGATCGGATGAACTCCGCGCGATCCGCGTCATTCATCTCCGACGCCGCCGCGACATCTGCGGCACTCGGGCCTGGTTGCGACGTCGGCCCGCTGGGTAGATTGACGACCGGAAGGTCAGCTGCCGCTGCAATCCGGTTGATCTGCGCTGCATAGGTCTCCATCCAGGGAACGTAAGCCTCTTCCTGATTCAGTCGTGAAACAAGCAGATCGTAGGCCTTACGCGTCTCTTCTTGCTGAAAGTAATACAGAGACTCGAAGTAGGTTGCCGCAGGATTGGATGGGTCAAGGTCCAAAGCGCTATCAATGGCCAATTTCGCCCGTGGAATAACAACGCCGTCATTGGCAACCGCGACAGCCTCTGCCAGCATGGAGAATGTCGCGGAGGTGGCATCCTCCCGTTCGGCAACGACTTCGAAGGCTTCGACGGCATCGGCTGCTCTGCCCATGCGCTGATAGGTCTGGCCCAACAGCATCCACCCTTCGCTAGGGCCGCCGGTCGGATCGGATACAAGCCTTTCGCGAAGTTGTATTGCCAGCGCCGTCACTTCATCAGTCTGTGCCCGCTCCTCTGCACGGGCAGAGAAGGCCATTGAAGGAACCTCCGGCGATCCCATCGTCAGATAGTAGCCCGCGGCAATAACCGGCGCGAGGACCGCCGCGACAACGAGAGTGACTCTGCCACCATTACGGGATGATCCGGCTTTTTCTTCCGAATTGCGGGTCGTCGCGAGGATCCGTTTCTTGATCTCGAGTCTGGCCGCTTGAGCTTCCTGTTCAGAAATCAAACCGCGGTCCATGTCTCGTTGGATTTCCCGCATCTGATCGGCGAGGATCGCCGGTACCGCATCCCCTCTGGTGAGAGTGTTCGATTTGGACAGCAGCAGCGGGTAGAGGACAATTCCGATTGCGACCAGCGTCAAAAGAACGAAAATACCCCAGATCATGACGCATCCCCCGCTTCGTTTTGCCTGAGAATTTCGGACACGGTGTTCTCATCCTCCGAGCCCAAGTCTTCAAATGCCTCTTGCTTTCGCCGACTCATCAGTAGCCCGCCACCAACGAAAACCCCGATCAGAACGAAAGCGATCGGAGCGAACCAAAGCGCGTAGGTCGCAGGCTCCAGAGGCGGTTTCAGCAGCACGTAATCCCCGTACCGCGCCCGTATGTATTCGATCACCTCCGCGTCGCTGTCTCCAACGACCAGGCGCTCGCGTACGAGCAGACGCAAGTCCCGCGCCACACCCGCGTTCGAACTGTCGATGTCCTGGTTCTGACAGACGACGCATCGTAGATCCTTGGAAATCTCCCGCGCACGCTGTTCCAATACCGGGTCGGTCAGCATTTCGTCCGGTTCCACCGCATTGGCGGCAAAGGGAAGGAGCCCGATGCAAAACGCGAAAATCAACTGTCTCATGAACCTGCTCCATTTGGCAGTGCGCCTGCCTGCTTCAGGGCTTGCGTGAACCGTTCGACGGCGTCCGGACCCACGACCGGCCCGACATAGCGAAACAAAACGGTGCCATCGCTATCGACGATGAAGGTTTCCGGCACGCCCGACAGGCCCCATTCGATCCCGGTCCGGCCCGACAGGTCGGACCCGATCCGCTCGTAGGGATTGCCGAGGTCATTGAGCCACTTCACGGCATCCTCAGGTTTGTCTTTGTAGTTTATTCCGAACAACCGCATGCCGTCTCGTTCGACAAATCTTGTCAACACGGCATGTTCCGCGCGGCAGGGCACGCACCAGGACGCAAAGACATTGACCACGACCGGTCGTTCGTTGCCGACAAGATCGCTTCGGGCCAGGCCGGGTGTCTCCAACCCCGGCACGGGATCGAGGTCGAACGCCGGGGCCGGTTGCGAGATCAGGACGGAAGGGATCTCGTTGGGATCCCGGTCGGGATTGAGCCCCCAGAGAAAAAACCCACCGAATATGACCGCCGCAATAAACGGCAGCCCGGCAATGAGACGTTTCATCTTCTCTCCTACTCGGCAGGAACGGCATCGGTGGCTGGCTGTTTGGCACGGCGCGGCGCCCCGACCCTCAAACGGCGATCCGACAAGGACAAACAGCCACCGATCACCAGCAGGATCGAGCCGATCCAGATCAGGTTGACGAGCGGTTCATAGAGGATCCGAAGGGTCCATGCTCCGGCGTTGTTCACTTGATCGGAGGCTGGCGTTGCAATCGACGTATAGAGATCACCCGCCAATGTGGAGCGGATGGCCGACTCCGTCGTCTGGCTTTCCGCGACCGGGTAATACCGCCGTTCCGGGAAAAGTGTCGTGACCAATTCGCCATCCCGACGCACCACAAGGGTGCCGCGATCCGCGATGTAGTTCGGCCCTTGAACCTTTGCGGCCCCTTCGAAGGTGATGTCGAACCCGGCGATCGTGACTTCGGTCCCGGGGGCGGCAAAGACGATCTCCTCACTCTTCCATCCGGTCGAGCCGATCATCCCCATCATCAACACAGCGACGCCGGCATGGGCAAGCGTCATACCGTGAGAGGCGCGTGGCAGGTTGCGCACGCGTCTCGCGCTCTCTGCAAGGGAAACCTCGAACAGACGGATGCGTAGCGCCCATTCCCGCAGGGTCGCAAAAAGCAGCCACGCTGCGCCGAGGATGGCAAGATAGGCCATGATCGGCCCACCGTTCAGAAGATACCATGCGGCCGAGGCTGCAATGACCGCCAGCACGGCCACGAATTGGATGCGATCGAGCAAACCGGCGATATCAGCCCGCTTCCACGACAGGAATGGACCAAGACCCATGAACACGACCAGTGCCAGCATCATCGGAATGAAGGCCGCGTTGAAGAAAGGTGGACCGACCGAGATCTTGTCCCCGGTGACAGCCTCCAGGATCAGTGGATAAAGCGTCCCGAACAGGACCGTTCCCGTAGCGGCGGCCAGAATGAGGTTGTTCACGAGCAGCCCGGCCTCGCGGCTGATCGGGCGAAACAGACCACCCGGCTCCATTTCGGGCGCCCGCCAGGCGTAGAGCGCCAGCGACCCACCGATGGACACGGCCAGCAGACCCAGAATGTAAAGCCCGCGCTCTGGATCGACGGCGAAGGCATGCACGGATGTAAGCAGGCCTGACCGGACGATGAACGTCCCGAGCAGCGAAAGCGAGAAAGTCAGGATGGCAAGTAGGATGGTCCAGCTTTTGAACGCGTCGCGCTTTTCGGTGACGATGGCGGAATGCAGCAGCGCCGTGCCCAGAAGCCAGGGCATGAAGCTCACGTTCTCGACCGGGTCCCAGAACCACCAGCCGCCCCAGCCCAGTTCATAATAGGCCCACCACGATCCAAGAGCGATACCTGCCGTAAGGCTGACCCACGCGGCCAATGTCCACGGGCGGACCCATCTGGCCCAGGCCGGATCGACGCGCCCTTCCAGAAGAGCCGCAACGGCAAAGGAAAACACGATGGAGAAGCCGACATACCCGAAATACAAGAGCGGCGGGTGCATGGCGAGACCCATGTCCTGAAGCAACGGGTTGAGGTCATTGCCGTCGAGCGGCGGCGGAAACACCCGCTCGAAGGGGTTCGACGTCAGCAGCAGGAAGGACAGGAAGCCGACGCTGATCCACGCCTGCACCGACAAGGTGCGCGCCTTGGTCTCGGCGGGGATGTTCGATCCGAACCAGGCGACGCCCGCGCCGAACACCGCGAGTATCAGGATCCAGAGCAGCAGCGAACCCTCATGGCTGCCCCAGGTCCCGGCCACCTTGTAGAGCATTGGCTTGAGCGAATGGGAGTTCTCGACGACGTTCCTGACGGTAAAATCGCTGACGATGAAAGCCTGCATCAGCGCTGCGAAGGCGATGGCCACAAACAGCACTTGTCCTATTGCCGTCGCCTGGGCGGATTTCATCCAGACGGCATTTCTACGCGACGCACCTGCAATCGGTAGAACACTCTGAACAAGCGCAAGCGCCAGTGCGAGGGCCAGTGCGAAGTGACCAATTTCCGGGACCATGGCGTTCTTTCCTATTCAGCGTCGGTGGGCGTCGCGTCGGACGGCTTTGGCGTCCGCGGCGGGGTCTATTCGTCGAGCGTTGCTTTGCGGCGACGGAACTCTTCTTCGTCGATTTCCCCATTTGCAAAGCGGCGCCTGAGCGCTTCCTGCGCGTCCGAGTCCGGGGGACGGGTGCCATTGTCCCGCAGCCTGAACACCAGAAACACCACCAATGCGATCAGCGCACCCCAGAAGGCGAGCATCATGAAGCCGCCCATAAAGCCATAGCCACTGCCCCACATGTGCCCCGTCCAGGAGCCTGGTCCATCAGCCTGCGCCATGCTGGCGGGCAAGCTGGCCAGCAACGGCAGGATCAACGCGTTCAGTTTCATCTGTTTCTCCTTCGATCAGTTCGGTTTCATCCAACGGGATGGTGACAACAGCGCGCAAACCCGCGCTGTTCTGATTGACCAGCTGGATATCGCCGCCATGGGATTGGACGATTGTCCTCGCGATTGAGAGCCCAAGCCCATAACCGCCCGTTTCCAGAGACCTCGATTGCTCGAGGCGATAGAACGGATCGAAGACCTTTTCCAACTGGTCGACGGGAATGCCGGGCCCATTGTCATCGATGTTGAGTACGAGGTTCGAACCGTGGGTCGCCCAGCTGACTTTTGCGGCACCACCGTAGCGAACGGCGTTCTCAAGCAAGTTCCTCAGTGCCCTTCGGAACGCGTTGGGTCGAAGCCGCACGGCAACATCATCACTCGGGGCAAAGGTGCAGTGTGCCGCCATATCGCTGCACAAGCTGTCCAGAAAATTGCGCAGATCGACCACTTCGGCACCTTCGGATCCGGTAAGGCCGCGTGCAAAGGTGAGCGTCGCTTCGACCATACTCTGCATCTCTTCGACCGATGCGATGAGGCTGTCCCGCGTCTCTTCTTCGTCAACCAGCTCCGCGCGGACACGCATGGCAGTCAACGGCGAGCGTAAATCGTGGCCAAGGGCTGCGAGCATACGTGTACGATCACTGACAAACCGGCTCAGCCGTCGTTGCATGCGGTTGAATGCGACGGTCAGATCTCTGACCTCGGTCGGCCCTGTGACCGCCAATTCGCCCACATCTTCGCCCCGGCCAAGATGGTCCGCGGCCTTCGACAGGTGCCGCAAAGGACGCGTCAGGCGCGTCATTACAAACCAGAAGATCGCCACCAGAAGCAGTCCGGCGGAAATCCCGAAGGTCAGCATCGAATAGAAAGGCCATTGGATCGGCGGTCGCTCGAACCGCGTTCCGACATTCAGCCAACGCGCTCCCTTGATGGCGATGGACAGGTTCATTTCAACCGCTGTCAACTCTCCGCGCATCATCGCGAGATGCATTTCTGTCATCTCGTCCGAGAGATTGGGAAGAGGCCGCAACTCGCCCTCGACCTCGTGCAATTCAACGCGAATATCCCGGCTGTAGCTGTCATCCATCAGGGCGCGTATGCGCGCTTCCACGATGCCGCCGTCCGAATGACCGGTGTGATCCACGATCGGAGCGTCCGACAGATCGAACCGGATCAGAGGCGAATTTGCCGCGCGAAGGATCGAGTCCTGCAGATCCAGCGGGGCCTCTTCGATCAACCGCGCGACATTCGCTGCGCGACCCGCGGCCTCGAATCCTAAAGCTGCACGAATCGCAAGGCTGCGCTCGTCGGCGAACAGGAACAGGCTGATCACCTGGGCCACGACAAGTGCCGCGACCACAAGCAGGATCAATTGGCCGCTCAGAGATCTCATCGCACGGCGCATCACGGCGCATCCTCGACATCGGCAGCCAGACAGTATCCGCCGTTCCGCACCGTTTTGATGACACTGGGCCTAAGTACATCCGGCTCGATTTTGCGGCGGAGACGGCTGATCTGATTGTCGATGGTGCGATCCATCGGGCCTGCCGTCCGACCAGCGGTCAGGTCAAGCAACTGGTCACGGCTGAGCACCATCCTCGCGCGTTCCAGCAGGACCGTCAGCAATTTGAACTCGGAGGTCGTCAATGGGGTCTCGGTGGTGGACTCGTCAATCAGCACCTGCCGGTCGGTATCCAGTATCCAGTGCGCAAAAGAGACTTTCCTCCCAGCGAGGCTTCCGGCCACAGGTTCGTCGCGGTTGCTTCTCCGAAGAACCGACTTGATGCGGGCGAGCAGTTCTCGTGGATTGAACGGCTTGGCGAGATAATCGTCCGCACCGATTTCCAGACCCACGATCCGATCCGTTTCCTCACCAAGCGCCGTCAGCATGATGATCGGAAGATCACCCTCTGGCGCAAGTCTGCGGCAAACCGACAAACCGTCCTCGCCCGGCATCATGACATCGAGCACGAGGAGGTCGAAGTGACCAGTGGCCAGCTTGGCATCCATCTCCACGGCATCCCTGGCGACGGTCGTGCGCATTCCGTTCTTCTCCAGGAAGCGCGCGACGCTTTCGCGTATCTGAGCGTGGTCGTCCACGATAAGGATATGAGGTGGCGGTCCCATGGCGTCCTTCCTAGATCATCGTTGCATTCTGTTTCATGGGCAGAATTGTAGCCGTTTGTATCAGGTCAGTCCCTTGCTACAGATGGATACAAATCTGTGCCTGCACCGTGTCGTGCTCCCGGGTAGCGTCGCGCGTATGTTATGTGACCTTTGGGATCGCAACCGATCAAAGGATGAGGTTTTCGAATATGGCTCTTGATTTGAACCGGCGCCGTTTCGTTCTGGGTGCTCATATGACGGTGCTGACCGTCGCGGCGTCACCGCTGTTGGCGCAGAGCCGATCTGTCTGGTCGGCAGAGAATGCCTTTGACGCGCTTCTATCGGATACGGCGCGGATCATCGATGTCAGAACGCACAAAGAGTGGCAAGAAACCGGCGTAGGTGCTGGTGTATGGCCGATAAGCATGCACGCGTCCGGTTTTCCGTGTCTGACGTCAGCGCCTATGGGACAGATTTGAGGTTTTCGTAACGGAGGATTTCTGGTTCATCGCAGCTATCAAGAGGCGAAGATGAACAAGAAATCCGGAACATCGAAGGACGCGGCCGACAAGCTGGTCAAAGGGATCAAGCGCAAGACGCGCAAGCATTATTCTGCTGAAGAGAAGATCAGGATCGTGCTGGCGGGTATGCGCGGCGAGGAGAGTATCGCCGCGCTGTGTCGCCGGGAAGGCATCAGCGAGAGCCTGTATTACACTTGGTCGAAGGAATTCCTCGAAGCGGGCAAGCAACGCCTGGCCGGGGATACTGCCCGCCAGGCGACATCGCCTGAGGTCAAGGAGCTGCGCTCGGAATCGGCCGCGCTCAAGGAAGCCGTTGCTGATCTGACTCTGGAAAACCGTCTGCTCAAAAAAAGCATGATCGGGGATGGGGAGTACGAGGCATGAGGTATCCTGCATCGGAAAAGCTGGAGATCATCCGCACCGTCGAAGCCTCGCATCTGCCCGCCCGTCAGACGCTGGCCATGCTCGGCATTCCACGCACGACCTATTACCGCTGGTATGACCGCTGGTCCGAGGGTGGGCTTGACGCGCTTGAGGACACGCCGTCCCATCCGGGGTCTGTGTGGAACCGCCTCCCGGATGAGACCCGGGCGGACATTATCGAGTTTGCACTCGAACATGAGGATCTGACGCCCCTTGAGCTGGCGGTGAAGTACACCGATGAGAAGCAGTATTTTGTCTCGGAATCGTCAGTTTACCGCATCCTGAAGGCGGAAGATCTGGTGACGGCACCGGCGCATATCGTGATGAAGGCGGCCAATGAGTTCCGGGATAAAACCACGCGCCCCAACGAGCTGTGGCAAACTGACTTCACCTATCTGAAGGTTTTGGGCTGGGGCTGGTTCTATCTCAGCACCATCCTGGACGATTACAGCCGTCACATCATCGCCTGGAAGCTCTGCACCACGATGAAAGCCGAAGACGTGACCGACACGCTCGACCTTGCGCTGGAGGCCTCGGGATGTGACTGCGCAACCGTGGTCGCCAAGCCAAGACTTCTCAGCGACAACGGTGCCTCTTACATCGCGGGGGACTTGGCGGATTACCTCGACGAAAAGGGCATGGATCATATCCGCGGCGCACCCTACCACCCACAGACCCAAGGCAAGATCGAACGGTGGCACCAGACCATGAAGAACCGTGTCCTGCTGGAGCATTACTTTCTGCCCGGTGATCTCGAGCGCCAGATCGGGGCCTTCGTCGAATACTACAACAACCAACGCTACCATGAGAGCCTTGGGAACCTGACGCCCGCTGACGTCTATTACGGGCGCGCAGAGCAGATCCTGAAACAGCGAGAGGAGATCAAACGAAAAACCATGCTCACCCGGCGCTTGCGCCACGAAACTGAAACCGCATAAACTCAATCAAGGATGAGCCAGAGCCTCCAAACGGAAAACCGCTCAAATGTCCCAAATTATCTGACGACGCACACCCAGGCTTGGCGGCCGGTCAGGCGACGGGACGGACTGGCCGAGCCGATCACGCTCTGGCAGCACCAGGCGGATCGACAGCGGCGGCGCGAAATCCAGCGGCGCCCTGTGCAGGAGGCATCAGCGATCCGACGCGAAATCGCCGCAACTGTTGCCGCCGCCAAAACCCCCAAAAGCCGTTTGAAGGAGATGACCCGCGCCCGGCATGCCACCGAGGCAAAGAAGCCTTATGCCGACTTCGCTACGCCTTCCGCCTCGGCCCAGGCAAAGCTCGACCCGGATCGTCCGCGGCGGGTCTTCCCAATCGAGGATTGGTAAGGTGCCGGACCACCTCATGTCCGCCACCGTCCCACTCTTGCAGGCCGATGACGCAGTGCGGATCGCCCATGTGCGCGCGCCGCGCTGGGTCAGCCATCCGGCGGCCGGCGCGGCGCATGACGCGATGCGACTGCTGCTTGAGCGACCGCCATCCCTGCGCCCACGCGGTTTGCTGCTTGCCGGTCCCTACCATAACGGCAAGACCATGATCGCCGAACGCTTCGCCGTCGAACATCTGCGTGTTGCCGAGCAGCAAAAGGTGTGGGTGATTCAGACCCGGGAAGGTGCAGGGCTGTCGCATTTCTATGCCAGCATCCTGTCCGGATTGCGCGCGCCACAAGCCGCTGGCTGGCGCAGCCTGGCCCGCGCCGGCGATCAGGTCGATCATCTTCTGGAGCGCCTGAAGCCGCGCCTTTTGATCTTCGACGAGTTCCACAGCGCGTTGCGCGGGCGGCGCGAGGATGTGAAGGCCATCTTCTCGTTCTTGCGGCGGATCGCACGAGTGCATGACATCTCACCCGTCCTTGTCGGCGAAATCGCGATCTACGATGCGGTGCATGACACGGACGAAATGGGCTCACGCTTCGATACGATCCTCATTCCACGCTGGGCGTATGACGAGGATTTCGCGACACTTCTGGACAGTCTTGAGGTAAGTCTGCCGCTAGCCAATGCCTCCGATCTGTCGCGCGAACCCTTGGCAAAGATCATCCACGATCTGTCAGAGGGGCTGATCGGCGAGGTTATCGAGATAGTCACCAGGGCGGCAGTTGCGGCAATCTCGCGCGGTGAGGACCGGATCACGGGCGCAACCCTGTCGGACCTTGGCTATGTGCCTCTCTCGAGGCGCCGCAATTCCGCTTTGCGTCACGAGATGACATGAGGTTTGGGCCGACCGGGATCTCCGTGACGCCTGCAGAGCGGTATGAAGGCGCGGCGGGAAACCGTTGGCCCATGAGCATTATGCCCGCACCAGGTGAACTTCTGTCGAGCTGGCTGCACCGCCTCGCTTACGCAAACGGCATACCTCCGCACTATTTTGGTGCGCTTCTCGGAGCGCCAGGTCAGAACTGGTCGGCACGTCTTGATCGAGCGATGCCAGATCGCATTCTGCAGTTTCTGGGAGAACATACCCACATACCCTTGGAAGACATCGCGGCTCTGACCATTGCTCCTGACTCCTTGGCCCGGTTGCGTTTGCCCCTGCGGGCATCGCCTCAGCAGAGTTGCGCACCAAAGACGCAGGCGACCTGGCTGCAATTCTGCCCGGCCTGTCTGGCGGAAGACGAAACGCCCTATTTTCGCCGAGGCTGGAGCCTGGCGACACGCGTTTCTTGCTTTCGTCACGGTTGTCGGCTTCGAGACAAGTGCCCGTCTTGCGGACAAGGATTGGCTCCGTTCAGCCAGAAGCGTCTTGTGCCGCATCAGATCTGCGCCTGGTGCAGCACGGCCCTCTGCAAACGCACCCGTCCCGCCGCCAACGGAGTTCGGCGTCTGGAGCGCCTGATCGACGATCTGCTTCGTTTGCATGCAGCAGGGCATCGAATGGCAGAGGGGCGATCACTCCCGGACCTTCTTGGATCAGCCTGCTTTCAATTTGGTAATCAGCGCATGTCCATCGCGCGCCTCCCTCATCGAGATCGCTATCATCTGCTTCGGCAATTGACGGAAGGGCGGTCGACGCCTTTCGGAACGCGAAGAAGTCCCGCGATCTCTTATTGGAAACGCGTCGCTCAGGCTGCGCCAGCTTGGAGCGGACTGGTCACATCCTTCAGCGATGCCGTCCTGCCTCGGCCCAAAGCTGGGCCTTGCTCTACCACCGCTGGCCCGCATTTGGCGGATCTCGTTCAGGCGGCCGCGCGGCTCCATCAGCAGCGGCAGGTGCCCTGATGGTCTGAAGCAGGTTTCAAGGGCGCGCGGCCAGCCCAGCGTCATTCAGCTGTTCAGCGTCTGGCAGGTCGCGCAAGCTCTCCATCCCGAAAGCTGAGAGGAACGCGTCTGTGGTCACGAAGGTATAGGGGGCACCACGACGCGGCGCGCGCGGCCCAGTTCCAATCAGACCGTGTGCATGCAGCCGCCCGATCAGATCCCGGCTGATCTCTTTGCCAAAGATATCCTTCAGCCCGTCGCGGGTGATCGGCTGGTGGTAGGCGATCGCCGCCAAAATCGCGACGTCGAACTCGTTCAGGTCCAGCAGTTGGTCGCTCACATCAGCAGCGGCGCGGATCGCAGGCGCGTAAGCGGTCCGTGTCCGGAACATCCACGCCCCTGCGACCATGGCAATCTCAAACGCCCGCCCCTCCAGATCGGCGGCCAGATCCTCGACCAGCAGATCAACCGAGGCCGCCTGCCCCACTATGCGCGCCAGATCTTCGCGCGGTACAGGCGAGGCAGAGGCAAACAGCACCGCCTCGATCCGGCGCATCCATTCCCGCCAGCGCAATTCCGGCGGCAGGTTGGCCAATTCGCGGTCAATCTGGGGTTCGGGGCGGTCCTTCGACTTCTTTTCTGGTCGCATGTCCGACCCGTGGAACCGGTTCCCATTTTCGCTATCCATGCTCATGCCTACACCCCGTACAGCCGGAAGGTGTCGCGGCCGGTCAATTCGCGGATGGCGCCAAGATCGACCAGCCGGTCGCAGAGTCGCCGCGCGGCGCGATCCGGCAAAGGCAAGGCCGCGGGGGCCACCGCATCCTGTGTCAGGAAGATCTCAACCGCCTCCCCGGCCCCTTTGGCTCGAAGCTTTGGCGCAACCCCTTTCAAAAGCGCAGCCCGACGCGAGAGGTCGACAGCCAGACGCGTGGCCTCGACCGCGGATGCGGTCACAGCGCGATGACAGGCTAGGCGCAAATCGTGGCCCCGCTTGCGCAGGTCTGTGCGTTTCAAACCCGCGGCCAGCAGCGGCACGACATGATCCCAACCAAGCGCCTGGGCGAGGGCGGCGTCCGCGAGGATTAAGGCCGGGACTTCGGCACGGGGTGCCTCCGTCAGGACAGCATCCAGCACCACCGCGGTACGGGTCAGCGGTGCCCCATTTCCCGCATCCAGCCACGTGGCGATCTGGCAAGACTCGATGGTCGGTAAAGCTCGGCTCAAAGCCTTGACCGACACCGACCGTTCCACCGCGCGACGCCAGGCAAGGTAGGTTTCGCCTGCCGGACCGGGAAGGTCGCCGGGACGCAGGAGGTGCACCGCGTCGCGCAATTCCCCCGCCCTCTCCATCCGACCGGAAAGCGCCACGCATGCCTCTGCGGCGTGCAGGGCCAGCCGGTCCCGCAACAATGCTTGGGGGACATCGTCTCGTGCAAACACATGATACAGGTGAGTAAGCGCTGCACCTGACAAAAACGCCACATCTTCAAGGGTTTCAACCCGTGTGGCGATAACCCAGGCTGGCATCCGGGGTATCGTTTCAGGGTCGCTGGTGCGGATGTCGCGAGCAAACGTCATGCCGGGACGCTATCCCAAGACGGCGCTTTCTGCCAGCAAATAGCGTAGAAACCGCCTCACACTATCTCTTGCTCTAATGTCCAATAAGTTTGCCTTATCGGACATTGAAGGCTAGGCTAGAATTCAGCTCCAAAACACGCGAATTTTCAGGGGATAGATGCCGTCAGACAGCGAGAAATCGAGATCAACGTCCTCTGGCACGTCTGATGATGTTCCCATCCGCGAGAGAGATCAAGCGAAATCCGAGTCGATCGCCCTGCCCGCCCATGTTGCTGGTTCCGGAACCCTTGATCGGTTGGTCGACACGGCCCGGGACTACGCCAGAGCCGCGACGGCCGAGAACACCAACAAGGCATACGCGGCAGATTGGAAGCACTTCAGCCGCTGGTGCCGGCTGAAAGGAACGGATCCCCTCCCCCCGTCACCGGAAATGATCGGGCTCTATCTCGCGGACCTGGCATCCGGTTCAGACCCCTCCCCTGCCCTATCGGTTTCGACGATTGATCGTCGCCTCTCGGGCCTCGCCTGGAACTTTGCGCAGCGCGGTTACACGCTCGATCGCAAGGACCGCCACATCGCGACCGTGCTGGCCGGGATCAAACGGCAGCACGCGCGACCACCGGTCCAGAAGGAGGCCATTCTTCCCGAGGACATCCTCGCCATGGTGGCCACCCTGCCCCACGACCTGCGCGGGCTCAGGGATCGATCCATTCTGCTGCTGGGCTACGCCGGCGGTCTGCGCCGCTCCGAGATCGTCAGCCTCGACGTACACAAGGACGACACCCCGGATAGCGGCGGTTGGATCGAGGTCCTCGACAAAGGCGCGCTGGTGACGCTGAATGCCAAGACCGGTTGGCGCGAAATCGAGATCGGGCGCGGTTCCAGCGATCAAACCTGTCCGGTGCACGCATTGGAACAATGGCTGCACTTCGGACGGATCGACTTCGGACCGGTCTTTGTGCGCACCTCGCGGGACGGAACACGCGCCCTTGAGGCTCGCCTCTCGGACAAGCACGTCGCCCGGCTCGTCAAACAAACCGTGCTCAGGAGCGGCATTCGATCGAACCTATCGGAGAAGGAACGCCTGGCTTTGTTTTCCGGGCATAGTCTGCGTGCCGGTCTCGCCAGCTCGGCCGAGGTCGACGAACGCTATGTCCAGAAACAACTCGGACATGCTTCAGCTGAAATGACCCGCCGCTACCAGCGTCGCCGCGACCGGTTTCGCGTGAACCTGACCAAGGCCGCTGGTCTTTGAATCCGTCTAGCCGTCGTTCCTCGTGAGTGCTTTTAGTGTTGCAATGTGACGTGGCAGATCGCTGCGCGACTGAAGGATGTCGACGATGATGACTTCCTCAGGCCTATCAATAGACACCACAAAATGCTCCCCTGCCCTGAGATACCGCAGGTCCGCGGTCTCATCGACCAATATGGAGCAACTTCTGCTATGTGCCTGGCCACTCACAATGGCGTCACAACGCGAAAGAAGTTCCGCCTCGTAGATATCTGCCTGACGCGGTCCGAAGGTTTCGATGGTCCAGCGGGCGATCTCAACGAGGCTTTCTTCTGCCCTGCGGGTTAGCCGAAAAGATCGGCTCATGATGTGGTCCGCGCCCTCGCAAAAGCCCGACGAACCGCATCCGCCCCACCTCCTTCGGCCAAATCGCCACGTTCCGCCTGCTGAAGACCTTCCAAAAGGCTGCCCCGAATGCCGGCGAGCTGCGCCTCTTCCTGCTCAAGCAGTCTCAAACCCGCCCGCATGGCCTCGCTTACATTCTGGTATCGACCGGATGCCACCAATGCCTGAACCAATTGGTCTTGGGTTTCAGTCAGGACAACGTTGCGTGTCACCATGGAACAAATCTCCTTATTGGCAATATATGCCAATGCAAAGTTTCGGTCAATGTGGTGGAGGCTCGCATCGCCGTTTCTTAAGGGTCGTCTATTGGCGGTATATGAATTTGCAAACGGCCCTTTTCCATACCCCTCATAGGCTATGCGCGCGTCTCCACAGAGGATCAGGCCCCCCTGCCCCAGTCGGAAGCCCCGCGATGTGCGGGATGCGTTGATATCTTTGAAAAGCACGCTTCTGGCGGCAATCGTGTACGGCAGGACGGCTACGTGGAGCGCCTGAACGAGACTGCGCAGGATTGGCAGCCACATTTCCGCCGCCTTCGGCCTGAGATAGTCTGTGAAGACGTTCTGAAGATCATACATAACCCCCTGCCCCATGATCGGCGCTGGACCCAAACCCGCCTTTTGCGTGCAGTGAAGGCATATGTGCGGGACGGGTTTCTGCCCCGTGAAGCGCTTGGACGCGCTGGACGTTGCGAAATTGAGGACCGCCTGCCCGTGATTGTCGCTGCCATCAGGTGCAAGGATCCAGATATCACGCTGCAGGCAATCTGCGAACGGTTGGAGGCGATGCGAGTGCGCACCCCTCGTGGGCGAACCAGCTGGCAGCCGTCCTCTGCAAAGATGCCGCTGGAGCGGGCCGAGCATATGGGACTCTTGTAGAAGCCCGTGACAAGAACCCTTTCGTACTGCTCAACCATCAGCTCCCAGAATCATCGCGCCAAAGGCGCCTAAAGTCTCCGAAATATCCAATCCAGGCTGAGGGTTAGTTCACGCGATCAGATAAACCTCTCCAGAGACCCAACCTCGCCGATCTCAGTCTTTTTCATTCATAATCAGCAAGTTAGAAGAAAGACGCGGCGTGTCCGCTTATTGGTGTTGTGGATAACTTTTCCACTATATTTAGATTCTTCTTGCCGGACTCAGATGTTCGTGGCATTTCCATTCTGACGGCAAAACGCGTCAGACGTGGCTTCGACCGTCAGAACGATAAAGAGCCTTAGCAAAGGCCATGAGAGGCGGCAGAACATGGATGATCGAAATACGGGCTACGCGCAAGGCATAGGCTCTTCCGACATCGGAGCATTCGCAGACAGTCTTGCTGAGTCTCTTGACCGGCAGATGAAAGTTGCGTTCGAGCCAGAAGAACGCAAATCCTTGCGCCGCTTCAGCTCCACCGAGGTCGCCGAACTCCTGCGCGTTAGTACCTCGAACCTGCGCAACCGCCACAAGGATGGGAGCTTCCCAGAAGTTCACACTGACGGTCGCGGTCATAGGTTCTACACAGCCGAAGAAGTTGACGACCTCCGCAACATTTTGGCACAGACGGGCAAAAACGCTGACGCGTACCGACCCGGCCGCCGAGATAGCGACCGCCTTCAGGTTATTTCGGTCGTAAATTTCAAAGGCGGCAGCTCGAAGACAACTACGACGATCCATTTGGCACACAGATATGCCCTGCGCGGCTACCGTGTGCTCGTACTGGATCTCGACCCGCAAGCCAGTTTGACAACCTTTTTCGGCTTCCGGCCTGAGCTCGAATTCTCCGAAGGCGGTACGATCTATGACGCCTTGAGGTACGAGGATCAGGTGCCGCTCGCGGAGGTCATCCAGAAAACATACTTCCACAAACTCGACATGGTCCCGGCTGGCTTGATGTTGTCCGAATACGAGACCGAAACAGCGAATGCCCTTGCGCGCAGGGTCCAGCCGATCTTCGCAGAGCGTCTTGCTCTGGCGTTAGAGGAAGTCGATTCCGATTATGACATCGTACTGATCGACTGCCCTCCGCAGTTAGGCTTCCTGACATTGACGGCATTGGCAGCGTCCACGGGCCTGCTCGTGACGGTGGTTCCTGGCATGCTCGACATCGCTTCGATGAGCCAGTTTCTCAAACTTGCTTCAGAAACGGTCAAAGCCGTCGAGGAGGCGATTGGACGGCATGTCACCTGGGACTTCGTAAAGTTCCTGATCACACGCTACGAGCCCTCGGACGGACCACAAACGCAAATGGCTGGGTACCTGCGTTCAATCCTCGCGGGCCAAGTCATGACTGAGCCGATGCTGAAGTCGACAGCGATTTCTGACGCTGGCATGACTCAGCAAACCATCTACGAGGTAGACCCGGGCCAGCTCATTCGGAAGACCATTGATCGGGCTTTGACCAGCGTGAACAGCGTTGCCGATGAGCTGGAGCAGACAATCCAAATGGCATGGGGGCGCCGCTGATGGCCCGAAATATCTTCAACCAACCTCCGAAAGACGAGAAAGAGTCGGCTGCCCCCTCCTCTGCCCCGGTCAAGTCCACGAAGCTACCTGGCTCGGTTGGAGGATTACGGGATTCTCTCCGGGAGATCACTGCCAACTCAATCCGAGACATCGAGCCCGACCGAATCGATATGGATGGTCTCCGGGATCGCCTGATCCTGGAAGATAGTAGCATTGAAGATCTCGCCGAAAGCATTCGCAAGCATGGTCAGCAAGTGCCGATCATGGTTCGTCCCTCTGACCAACCGGATCGATACCGCATCATCTACGGCCGTCGCAGACTTGCAGCCATTCGAAGAGTTGGCGGAACCGTCAAAGCGATCGTTCGAACCCTCGATGACGATGCTTCTCTGATCGCGCAAGGTCAGGAAAACAACCTGCGGCTGGATCCTTCTTTCATTGAAAAATCTCTTTTTATCAAAGAGATGCAAGAGGAAGGCTACAAGCCAAGCGTCATTCAGGACGCTCTGGGCCTCACTCGGCAAGGCGTGTCGAACCATCGTGTGGTCATCGAACAGCTGCCCGACGAGCTTGTCCGGCTTATCGGCCCGGCTCATGGCGTAGGTCGACGCCAATGGGGTGATCTGGCTACACTTTCAGAAAAGGTACCGCTTGTCGACATTGCGCGTGAGACGCTTGCCGTTCTCCCTGACACCACTCCAAGCTCAGACAAGTTTCAAGCTGTCTTTGTCGCTTGCTCCAGCAAAGCGCGTGGTCCGGCGAACCCAAGCGCCCGTGGCCATACGACCGTGGTAAAAGACAAAAGTGGTAGCCCTGTCGGTACCTTTTCGGTCGATAGCAAGTCGATCGCTATCAAGATCATCCGCAAGGATAACCCGGAATTCGGCCAATGGCTCGAAGAGCGCGCGGAAACCACGCTGCGACAGCTTTTTGAACAATGGCAGAATGAGAGAGGCTCGGGAACCTGATCCCCGGCCAGAACTATAAACACGAGCAGAGGAGAAAGGCGACGGCCAGAAAGAAAAGAGCCCCCCAAGGTTTCCCCCGGAGAGCCCTCATCATCTGATTAGCACCTGAGATGTAGCAATCTCCGACATACCGGTCAAGAGTCACCAATTTGGTGGACGTCTTTTTGTTGCCTTTTCTCGCCAAAAGCGGCGTGAAGAGCCGGGGAAGTTGTGGGCCGCAATGGTCATCGTTTATCAAACATGGCATTCACAAAACTTTCCGTTCAATCCTTGGGCGTCGGCAAGGGCTCCCCCGCCACGTCCACACCTGAAACCGACATCTGGGCAATCTTCCGCGCGCTCAGAGACACTCGCAGCCTGTTCGGTCTCCGTCCAGGACATGTTCAAACGCTCCAAGCGATGCTGAGCTTTCTCAAGCCTGGGCATGGAGATACAGTGTTCGCTTCAAACGACGAAATCTGCCGCCGAATTGGCGGGATCGATGAACGAACCCTCCGTAGGCACATCGATCGCTTTGTCGAACTCGGCTTCATGAAGCGCCACGACAGCCCAAATCGCAAAAGATACCGAGTGAAGTCGTCCGAAGGTCAATCCATTAGCTATGGCTTGTCGCTAACTCCGTTGCTGGCGCGTGCCGGCGAACTACTTGCGGCAGCCCAAGAGATGGAAAACGCACGTCGGGATCGCATATTCTTGCGAAAGCAAATCCTGACCAGACTCGCGCATCTCGACGAAGCTGACCCCGAGAACGAACTCACTCATCAGGTGCGCCGAGTTCTTCGAAGGAAGCTTTCGATCACGGAATATCGTGCTTTGCTAAGCAAACTGGAAGTTCATTGCGAGCAGATGTCCACCGCGGTGGACGCACCGAATACAATGAAACTGCCCGCCAATGACGGACAAACAGTCCGGCACCATTCTAAGTCTAAAAAAGAACAAAAAGATAAAGAAAGCGGGCGCGACAGCGAAACACCTCCTCTGCAAACACTCACATCCATTTGCGACCAAGCCACATCGTTCGCCGCGACTTCGCTTAGAAACTGGCACGATGTCGAAAGCCATGCCAGAACACTCGCTCCAATGATGGGAATCCACAAAAGCACATTCGAAAGCGCTGCAAGAAAGATCGGCGCTCAAAAAGCATCGTGCGCTATCTTCATAATTCTCCAAATGAGCAACCGCATCCGAGACTTTGGAGCGTACTTCCACAGCATCACGCTCGGTCGCAAAGAAACTGACTTCAATCCATCACTCTTGTTGGAGAGGCTTTCTCGTTCTGGAGAAGCTACTACATGACGTCCACCGCGGTGGACATGTTGAGAGGCAGAGAGGGGTTGTGAAAGGGGTGACGGGAAGTGAGATCGGGAGAGTGGCTTCCGGCGCCCGTCGTGGAGAAGATCTGATGGCGAAATCTGCCCAGAAAGTCACCCTGTCCCCGTCCCGGGACATTCCCTTCGACAAGCTCGTACTGAGCCAGTCCAACGTTCGGCGCATCAAGGCAGGCATCTCGGTCGAGGAACTGGCCGAAGACATCGCCCGCCGCGGGTTGCTACAGAGCCTGAGCATCCGGCCCGTTCTGGCTGATGATGGGTCCGAGACCGGTAAGTTCGAAATCCCTGCTGGCGGTCGGCGCTTCCAGGCCCTGTCTCTGCTGGTGAAGCAGAAACGCCTGGCGAAAACGACACCCATCCCCTGCATCGTGCGAGATGCCAAGTCCACGATCCTCGCCGAAGATGACTCGCTCGCTGAGAACATGCAGCGCGCAGCCCTGCATCCGCTCGATCAGTTCCGCGCCTTCGTGGCGCTGCGGGAGAAGGGTCAGGGCGATGAAGAGACCGCAGCCGCCTTCTTCGTCACGCCGCAGGTGGTCAAACAGCGCCTGAAACTCGCCGCCGTGGCCCCTGCCCTGCTCGAGCTCTACGCCGAGGATGAAATGACGCTGGAGCAGCTGATGGCCTTCACGGTCAATCCGGATCATGAGCGCCAGGTTCAGGTCTGGGAGGCGATCCGGTCGTCCTGGAACAAGGAGCCCTATCAGATCCGGCGCATGCTGACCGAAACTTCGGTGCGGGCCTCCGATCGTCGTGCCGTCTTTGTCGGACTCAAAGCCTATGAGGCTGCTGGCGGCACCATGTTGCACGACCTTTTCCAGGGCGACGATGGCGGCTGGCTGGAAGATCCTGCCTTGCTCGATCGTCTGGTCAGCGACAAGCTTCAGGCTGAAGCCGAAGCCATCGCGACCGAAGGCTGGAAATGGATCGAGGTTTCGCTCGACTTGCCCTATGGCTACAGCCATGGCCTGCGACGGCTTAGCGGCGATCCGGCGCCGATGACGGATGACGAAGGCGCGGCCCATGCCAAGCTGCTTGCCGAGCACCGGGCGCTCGAGGAGGAATACGAGGGCCAGGATGAATTCCCCGAAGAGATCGACGCGCGTCTTGGCGAATTGGAGGTCGCGATGGAGAAGCTCGAGGCTCGGCCGTTGATCTTCGACGCGGAGGAGATCGCGCGGGCAGGGGCCTTTGTGACGCTTGATCGCTATGGCGAGCTTGCCGTCTATCGCGGCTTTGTCCGGCCGGAGGATGAGTCTCGGGAAGACACTGACGTCCACAGCGGTGAACAGGAGGCAGACGGGCAGGGCGCTGAGTTTTCAGCGGGGAGCAATGTGGATGGTATCGGCCACTGCACGGTGATCACTTCTGCTGATCAGGCGGTTGGTGCAAACGTGCCCGACGACGAGGCCTATGGTGCGTTGAAGCCCTTGCCCGAGCGGCTGGTCATGGAACTGACGGCTCACCGCACCCTGGCGTTGCGGGAAGCTGTCGGTCGTTCTCCTGACGTCGCCCTGACGTTGCTGCTCCTGAAGCTCGTCAACGACACTTTCCGGACGTCCAGTTCGGCCGGCAGCTGCCTCGAGGCTTCGGTCCGTCACGTCTACATGTCCGCGCAGGCGAGCGATTTGAAGGACAGCGTGGTGGCCAAGCTGGTAGACGATCGTCATGCGGAGTGGGAGGCCGACTTGCCGCTCGGCGACGATGCCGCTCTCTGGGATTACCTGGCTTCCCTCGATCAGGCGAGCCGGCTGGCCCTGCTCGCGCATTGCCTCAGCTTCGGGATCAACGCGCTCCATGAGAAGGTGAACCCCTATGGTGCCGGTATCTCCGCCAGCGGTTTGACCACGCGGATGACCCAGTCCGACCTGGTCGCACAGGCGGTCGATCTCGACATGGTCGAGGCGGGCTGGGAGCCGACGGCCGATACCTACCTGAACCGCGTGCCCAAGGCCCGGATCCTCGAGGCCGTGCGTGAGGCGAAAGGGGAGGGGACGGCGCAACTCCTCGATCACCTGAAGAAGGGCGAGATGGCGACCGAAGCCGAGCGACTGCTGAAAGGCAGCGGCTGGTTGCCGGAGGTTCTTCGCCGTCACGATCTGGCAGCACTCGAAGGTGCGGAAGGGCAGGTGGCGTCTGCGCCCGTTTCCGACGCCGAGCCGGCCGAAGATATCGACCTTCCCGCCTTCCTCACCGCTGACCTGCCGGGTGATGAGGCGTCGATGATGGCTGCGGAGTGATCCGCGCCATCCGAGGGCGGGGAAACCCGCCCTAAATCACATAAAATATAATAATATCAATAAGATGAATGCAAGATGACGCATTCAGGATGAGGAATCATGTCTGCAACCACCATTCTTGACACTGCGCCCTTGGGGGCGCTCATCCGCTATACGGACGACAGTCCGAAACCGCCCGCCCGGTTCAGAAAGAAGCTCGCGGCGTGGGAGCGCTCGAACGGCGGCGGCCGTCTTGTGAAGAAGGAGCCGTCGCGACCCTATCCGACCTGGACGGCGCTGGCGACGTTCACGCTGCACTAGGAGAATTTCTCTTCGGACGGCGTCATCCCGGGCGTTTCGCGCAGCGACAACGCCCAAGTCACCATCATGCGAACGTACTCGGCCGACAGCGTGCTGACCTTCGAGGTGGCAGAAGAGCCGAAGCCCGGACAGGTGCGCGTCCTTCTGAATTTTGGCGGCTGCACTGAACTGCCGCATCTGGCCGAGTCTATCGCGGCCGCCGAGCTCTGGATCGCAAAAGAAGGCTATCGCAATGCCCGACTGGAGAGTGTCGGCGAAAAAGACGCCGGTAGGGCAGGGGGCGCGGAGTATGCCGCCTGATCCCATGTAGAACCCGAGGGGCCCGCCAAAGCGCGGGCCTCTCACCCCTCACGACACTTTCCCGCGAGATTGCGGGGCACCATAGGATCCAATCCAATACGGAAGAAGGTCTTCAACGAAAAGCCTGCCCGGGAGGCTGGCAGCTATAGCATCAGCGGGACACCTAGCTCCAGTCAGCGGTCACACCATCCCCCGCTCGCCATTCCCTTCCTTGCCCCGAATCCCGTCTTCGAGATCAACCCGCGAGGGGTCGGACTACGGGCGAGCCCGTGCCGCCGGGCGGATTCGGCCACGTTTCACTTTCTTGGCCGAACGCACCCGGTGATGTCAGCCAGTCTTCGGGCCTGCGGGGTCCTGTCGCGCGGGGGATGGTCCTCCGCCTCCAAGACAGGAGCCAAACAGATGTCCCGCAAAGATGCTCACGCTTTCGCCGCCTCCCTCGCCGCCACGCTCATGGTCTCGATCGTCATCTTCCAGGCTGGGGATGGAACCTTTGGCGCGGTCCCCGCCGATGAAATCGACGGCGACGAGGTTCAGGTGGTGGGTGAAATCGACCCGTGGACATAGGCCCACGGTTTCCCGGGAGGCTCAGGTTCGGAGCAAGGCTCCGATCCGGGCCCTTCGTCGGTCCACGGTACCTATCGACCGGAGGCTGAGCCGACGATGGTAGGCATGCCTTTGCATTAAGAAAACAAACTCGAGCGTCAGCCAATCTGGCTTTGCCCAGACATCAGCGGTCAATTGCACTGCAATGAATGCGGCTTGAACATCGTCAGGGTTCGTCGGAAGCTGCGTTGTATTTGGTTCAGGTCACGTCGTATGCTCTACAAATCATTGATTTCCTTATATGGCTCATCTCTTGCGGGCAGATCGGCTCCTGCTGACGACTTGGTTTGGCACTTTGCGCCATCCGAGGATCTGAGGCTCTTTCGCGAGTATGCGCTCGATGCCCTGCAGCAAGCGAAAGTGTACCTGCTCGATCATACGGCTGCAGCCTATGCCGATACGCTTCATGACGCAGTTGCCAAGCAGGTTTCGGAAACCGATCTTCCCGCAATGGCCATTCTGGGTGAGTTAAAGCTCCCCGCTGACGTTGTTTGGGTCGAGTTCGATGATCGGGAATTGGGTGCCGCGCGCTTCGAGCGCGGATCATCCGTGACGGCCCATGACGACAAGCCGATCGGCTCCGGCCTGCGCGGCTATCTGATCGATGACCGAGACGGCGATCGCCTGCGTGTCACCATGTTCAGCCGGCCTGAAGGCAGCAAGATCATGGACCCGATTTGCGCTCTGCTGGTCAACCGGAAGGCGGACGGACGCCTGGACTATGAAAACGTCAACGAGGATCTGAGCCGGTCCATGGTCGACTTTGGGGTGCGCATCGGGGATTCCAGGGAAAAGATCGACGCCCTTCGCACTCTGCACCGGATCGATACCGGGTACGACCTGTTCATTCCCTACGCGCTCTTCGCGATGTTGGTGTCCCCTGACCTGGGTGGTATCATTCCCACTGAGGCCACGACATTCACGGCCAAGGACACAAAGACGGCGCGAAAGTTCGGGAAGTCCTGGATTCTAGGCGCGCAGAAATCCCATCTTACAATCCGCATTGGTCCGCAGGCCGCGGCTCACATGCAGGAGCGGCAGGCTCGCCTTGAGTTCGAGCGTCAGTTCCAGGACAGGCGAAGCGGCCCTGTTCGCCATTGGGTGAGCGAACATGAGCGGCGCTATCGCAGCGGTAAAGTCGTGTTGGTGAAGGGACACCACCGGGGGCAATCGCCTGCGCCTAACCTGCCAACGCGCGTGATGGGGCCAAAACCCGAGGCAATGATTTTCGAGTTAGACGCAGTTGATCCGTGCAACCCAGACTGAACCCGGAGTTTTCCGCGCAACCATGCCGTCGGCCGTCAATCTATTGCCACCACATCGACGAACAGCTGCGGTTTCCGGCCGCGACCGGACGAGGTCGGCGCCATGAGTTCAGGGTTCCGGAAATCCGACGATACCGGCGCAAAAGCGGTTTCCACTCTCCCCGATCAATTCGGCCAGGAAACAGTCCATACCGTGGCGATGGTTTCCGCCTTGGTACACCTTCCGCCATCTGCCAATCCAGGACCGCGGAGATCGCCTTGGCGACTTCCTTCTGCATTTTCCTTAGCGCGTTGAGCGACAGCGTCCCGAGATCGCAATCAGCTATTGGGTGCGGTCCGTGTCCTGAATATTCCGGTATCGATAGCCCGTCGCGGCAAGGCCCTGCATTTCCCAGCAGGCAAGGGCAGGGGGACGAGAGCTGGTGATAGCCACTTTGGCCGCTGGTGGGGTGCTGGGCTTGGGGTAAAGCAGTCCAGATTTGCAAGGGGACATGGTCTGGCATGGGCTCCCTGCATCTCTCTGCCTCCTGGACCATCCCTTCGACTGACAATCCCCTAATCCCGTTCGGTCTCCTGCGCGCAACCCCGCGTCAGTCCGGGCCGTGTTGGCCGCCTTTGGCGTTCTGCCCGCTCCACCCCGGTCCTCTGGGGGTGTCCGGTGTCCATGTTGTCCACCGTGCACGCGTCACCCGACGGGCTTTTTCAGGGTCTTGTCGAAGGGACGGTCCCGAAGACAGGACACACAGGAGCTTAACATGCAGAACATCGTCATCCTCGCCGGCAACATCGGTCAGACCCCCGAAGTCCGCACCACCCAGAGCGGCACCAAGATCACCAACTTCAGCCTCGCCACTTCGCGCCCCCGCTTCTCGGAAGGCCGTATGATGCGCGACGAGAATGGCTACCGGGTCATGGACACCGAATGGCACCGCGTCACCTGCTTCAACGGTCTCGGCAAGACGGTCGCCGAGCACTGCGAAAAGGGCATGAAGGTCCTCGTCCATGGCCGCATCCACTACACCAAGTGGATCGACAGCATGGGGAACGACCGCTACGGCTGCGAGATCATCGCCGAGAAGGTCGACTTCCTGAGCCGCCCGAAGTCGGTCGAGAACGAAAACCCCGAGCTGGTCGACCGCGACGACGAGATCCCGTTCTGAGGAACGGGGTCTCCCCCTCGGGCCCGGCGGGGTAACCCGCCGGGCTCAGTTCGTTTTAACCGAACCGGACCTTCCCGATCGTCGCGGTGAAGTCACACTTTGAGCCTATTTTGATCAATGCTGCGGATTCACCGAAAGTTTGCGAGGCCCTGGTGGAATCGGAGAGAGACGAACGCGCTGTTGTGGAGGTGGTAGGAATGATGGCCCGATCCGGGTAGCCTTGGCGGAAGTGATCGGATGATTTCCAGCAGCAAAGTACCATGAATCATCAAACCCGCGAGTACGGTGCCGTCTGGACCGTCCTTCCGACCCGGCACATCGAGGCGCTTAGAGATGCGGTCGTTGGTGCTGGACTTGATGCCGTCCAGATGTCGAAGGGGACGCTTGGCGGTAGCTTGGCCTTTACCGAGCATCGTGGGGCGGCCTTCACCAGCGGCCTGATGGGGGGGCGCGTTTCACTGTCGGGACCTCTCTCTTCGGACCTTATCACCTTCGGACTCGGGTTGCGGGTCGCAGCCGGCACCTGGCATTGGCAGCGCGAAATCAGCAAAGGATGTGTCGGCATTTTCCATCCAGGTGACGAGCATGACTCGCTCTACACGCCGGGATCCTTCTATGTGACGGCGAGCCTTGACCTCGAAACGTTGACCGGCATGGCCTCCCGGCTGGAACTGGTGGTTGACCGATCGACCCTCGGCGGCACCGGATTTCACGACCGGCTGATCGCTGCGCGATGGATTGATGGTATTGCTGCCCGAATGCATCGGGTCCATGACGGGTCGGTGTCCGTGGACGAAACCCTGTGCGATCAGATCCTGCATGCGGTGCTCACCGCCTATACCCGCGCCCCGCGTCCAGTCGGCGGTCGCAGCGGAGCAGAACGCCACGCAAGAATTTTCGCGATTGCGCGGGACTACATCCATGCCCACCTTGCCGAACCCCTGGCCATCGACGACATCGCGCGAGAAGCAGGCACCACGCCCCGGACGCTGAACCGCGCCTTCCTGAGCGTGGTTGAGGATACGCCCTACAACTTCATCCAGATGCTTCGCCTGAATCTGGTCCGGCGGGAACTTCTATCGGGATCCGTTTCACCGCAGCCGATCTACGCGATGGCAAATCGATGGGGTTTGCGGGAAGCAGGTCGATTCTCCGGCTTGTACCGGGATCTCTTCGACGAGCTGCCGTCGGAGACGCGAAATTCCGCCAAGCGACTGTCATAGCGGCCATTTTGTCAGAATCTGCATAGGCCGCTCCATGGACATGCCCAATTACACTACGTAATCTCTGCACAATTTCCGACCACACCGGCTGAACCCGCGCTCCCGATCTGTCGCTCATGAGCGAACCAGCCGTCCGGTGTCGGAGGAAAGGCGCGACCTCGCGGATGCCGCAGGGCGAACAGACACGTGAAAGGATAATGGACGGATGACCCGCACTATCATGACCTTCACCTTGGGAGTATCTTTGCTCTGCTCTACGGCTCTCGCGGGGTTTGCGCAGCAGGACACCGTCCCGCTGGATCAGGCCACGCTTCAGGGGGACGAAGTGATCCAGACGCCTGCGGGCGAGATCGAATTGCAGGACAGCTATTTCGACCAGGACGCCTCGCAGCGCCTGTTCGACACGATGGACATGCAGCGTGCTGCCCAGCTTTACATCTGGTCGACGCCGCTGGTCAGCACCACCACCTGGCGCGACAACCAAGGCGCGGCGTTCGGCACCAATGAACCGGGTGCGTTTGCGGTGCTAGAGACGCTGAAGGAAAAGCGCGGCATCGTCACCGCCAACCTGACGACGCCTTACATCTTCAACTTCACGGATTTGTCCGACGGCCCGATCCAGATCGACTACCCGGCGGGCCAGACGGCCGGCGGTGTGCTGGACATGTGGATGCGTCCAGTCTTTGACCTCGGGCTGACCGGGCCCGACAAGGGCGAAGGCGCCACCTATATCGTTGTCGGGCCCGAAGGGGATGTTTCGCAGTACGAAAGCGACGGCGTCCATGTTTTCCAGAGCGCCACAAACAACGTGCTGGTCGGCATCCGCATCCTCGATCCGGACCCCGCTTACTACGACACTTATGTCTCGCAATACAAAATGGGACCGGTCGGCGGTACCACGACCAGCACCTTCGTCAAGGGCAAGGATGTCGAGTGGAGCGCCACCGCACCGCGCGGCATGGAATACTGGGAAAAGCTTGCCGCGATCATCAACGAGGAACCGGTGCGCGAAATCGACAAGCCGTGGATGGAGATGCTGGCCCCGCTTGGTATCGTCAAGGGCGGTGACTTCGCACCTGACGAGCGACAGCAGAAGATCTTGCTGGAAGGCGCCGCCTTGGGTGAACTGATGACCCGTAACCTGCAGGTCAATCCGCGCTATGCCGATGTCTGGTGGGACGACACCAGCTGGTACAAGAGCTTCGATTTCGGGACCCCCCAGGAAACCGACAACCTTCAGCAATTCGACGAACGAGCGACCTGGTTCTACGAGGCTGTCGGGTCTTCCGAAGGCATGGTGAACCCAACCCCCGGTGCAGGCCAAGTCTACATGACCACCAAGCGCGACGCGAATGGCGACATGCTGCGCGCGGACCGCAACTATGTGCTGCATGTGCCCGCCGAGGTGCCGGTTGCTCAGTTCTGGTCGCTGACGCTTTACAGCGAGAATACCCGGCGCCCTTATGACAACGGCGGAACCGAGATATCCGATGTCAGCCTCGACAGCCGGATGGAGCAACTACAGTACAACGACGACGGCTCGGTCGATCTCTATATCGGTCCGGATGCGCCGGAAGGTATGGAAAGCAACCATATGGAAACCGTAGGCGACGATGGCTGGTTCGTCTATTTCCGCCTCTACGGACCGGAAGAGGCCTTCTTCGACAAGAGCTTCAAGCTGGACGATTTTCAGGTCGTCGAGTGACTGACATTCGGTTGGCCGAACTGCGCGGCCAACCGCCACGCCAGAATCGAGGATTGTGTTCATGAAACACCTGATCAGCACAATGATCGTGGGCGGCATTCTCGCCGCGACCAACGGCGCGGCTTTCGCCCAGTCCGAACGGGTTGAAGCGCTCGCGAATCTGCCCTTCGAGCAGAACCGTCCGACCGAAGAGACGGCCAGGACTCTGATGGAGGAATTGGCCTTCCAGCGTGCGACGCAGACCTATCTCTGGGCATTGCCGCTTCTGAACACGATGGGTATGCGCGATGGCGCGGCCGACGCCTTCGGCACCGGCTACAACATCATGCCGATCTGGACGCAGCGGCTGGATGCCAAGACCCTGATCACCACGCCGAACTCGGACCTGATCTATGGCATGGTCTTTGCCGATCTGGGCGAAACCGGTCCGCTGGTCTTCGAGGCTCCGCCGAAACTGCAGGGCATCCTGCTCGACGCATGGCAGCGCCCGATACCGGTCGACGGAGGCGAATATTTCGGCGATCTTGGACTGCCGGGTCCGGACGGCGGCGCGGGCGGAAACTTCCTGATCGTCCCGCCGGGATGGGACGGCGAGGTGCCCGAGGATCACTATGTCTATCGTTCCCCCACCAATAACGTCTTCTTCTTCCTGCGCTCCTTCTATCAGTCGCTCGACAATATCAGCCCGGCAACCGACCTGTTGAAGCAGTCGCTCATCTACCCGCTTGGCCAGAAGGACGGTGCCAAACCGATGGAGTTCCCGGACGCGGCGGGTGGATCCTACAATATGCTGCCGCGGTCGGATGCGAGCGCTTTCGACCAACTCAAATATCTTGTCGATACCGAAGGCGAGAACCTCGCGGGGCCGGACTGGCTGGGCATGCTGGAAGGGCTGGATATCGCCGCTGACCGCGATTTTGCGCCCGATGACGCGACCCGCGCAATCCTCGATGCCGCCGCGAAGACCGGCTACAAGACCAGCCGCGTGATCGGATTCGAACATGGCCTCAATGGCGAGGATTTCCGCGTCTACGAGGACCGGCAATGGCTGAACCCGGTCAACAACGTGTCCGCGCGCTGGCCCGATGTGCCGGTCGGGCTGGACTGGATGGCATCAGAGGCAGGTTACCGCGAGCTTGACGCGCGGGCGTGGTTCTTCACCGACTATTTCTCGATCAGTCCCGGCATGGTGTCGATGACGCCCGGCAAGGGGGCCTTCTACATGATCGCCTTCGAGGATGCGGATGGTAATCCGCTGGTCGGTAACCAAAGCTATACGCTCGATCTGCCTCCCGATATCCCGGCGGACCTGTTCTGGTCCGTGACGCTCTATGAAGCCGAGAACGCCTCGGGCCTCGACAACGGTCAGCCCTTCCCGTCGCTTGGCAAACTCAACGAGCCCGCGCAGAACGAGGATGGCAGTACCACGCTCCATATTGGCCCGTCGGCGCCGGAGGGTCAGGAAGCCAACTGGCTCGCGACCGCGCCTGAACGTGGCTTCTTCGCGATCTTGCGTCTCTACGCCCCGTCGCAGCCCGCGCTCGATGGAAGCTGGAAGCCCGGAGACATCACGAAGGTGAAGTAAATTCCGGAACCTCCTGAACAGGAAAGGAGCGCGCCATGGTCGTGAGTCACATTCAGGGAAAGGCCAGCGAGATGAATCCTGATCTGACGAGATTCTGTGCAGCCTTGGGTTTCATCGGCTGCGCCCTGATGGCGGCGCCGCCGGCCAACGCGCAGGAAAGTTCAGCCGCGCAGGCCAACAACCCGCTGGCCAACTCGACGGCGATGAACTTCCAGAACCAGTATAATCAGCTGACAGGTTCGGACGATCACGCGAACCAGTTCCTACTACGCTATGCCAGGCCATTCAAGGCGTTCGGAGGCGACTGGCTGATGCGCGCGACGGTGCCGGTGAACACGTTTCCCGATGGTGCGGGAAGTCACAACACCGGCCTGGGAGATGTCAACATATTCGCCGCCTATCTGCTCGATACCGGAAACCCGGCGCTGAGCTTCGGCATCGGGCCGCAGATCACCCTTCCGACGGCGACCGACGACAATCTCGGATCGGAAAAATGGTCGCTCGGCTTCGCAAACGTGCTGTTCAACGCCTCCAGCCCGACCTTCCAGTATGGCTATCTGCTGACCTGGCAGGCCAGCGTCGCCGGCGATGACGACCGCGCCGATGTCAACGTCGCGGCCTTCCAGCCCTTCGGCTTCTACCAGTTGGGCCAGGGCTGGTATCTACGCTCGGCCGGGGTCTGGACCTATGATTTCGAAACCGACAATTACGCGATCCCGGTCGGCTTCGGCGTGGGCAAGGTGACAAAGCTGGACCGGGCGGTGATGAACGCTTTCATCGAGCCACAATGGACGGTCGACCACAAGGGGGACGGTCAGCCGGACTGGGGCGTGTTCGCGGGCATCAACTTCCAGTACTAGGCCAGCGCCCGGCATCGGCGGTCACCAGGACAGGACGAATCCCAGATCTCGGAGATGCGACATGCCAACCACCTCGACCGTGACGATGATCTATTTCGGATTCTTTCCGGACATCGACCCTGACGAGAGCAATCGAGCCCCCGAGGACGGGCCGGGCATTCTCAACGACAGGACCTCCGTCGCTCCGACGCTCCAGACGGTCGAGGTCACTCTGCTGGACAATAACGACGACGGGGAAATCTCCGACAACGATCAGAACGATATGTCGGGCGATACCATGACCTATACGATCGACGGCAGGACGGTCGAGGCGCAGTCCGATACGAGTGCCCATTATCAAGCCGATATCCTGCTCGGCGACGGCAGTACGCTGAACAATGTCAAGGTTCTCGTCGTTCAATCGACCAGCGGAGACGTCTTCATCAGCGATGCAGACAACAGCGGCGATCTCGACGGGCTGCGCATCCAGGCGATCACGCTGAGCCGGGTCAACGACGACAACCTGTCAGGCTTTTCGACCGACGAAGACGCGGAGGACAATGTGATCGTCTGCTTCACCGGCGGAACGATGATCGCGACCGGGAACGGAGAGACGCCGATCGAGGCGTTGTGCCCCGGCGATCTGGTCCGGACACTGCATCGCGGGCTGCAGCCGGTGCGCTGGATCGGCCGTCGCGAGTTGTCAGACGACGAGCTGCGCGCGTGGCCCCGGCTGCGCCCGATCCGGATCTCCGCCGGGGCCCTTGGGCAGGGATTGCCGCGTCGGGATCTGCTGGTTTCGCCGCAGCATCGCATCCTGATCGACTCGCCCATCGCCGAGCGAATGTTCGGCACACGCGAGATGCTGGTCGCGGCCAACAAGTTGACACCCCTGGCCGGCATCCGTCAGGTCGAGACCGCGCAACCTGTCACCTACTATCACCTGCTCTTCGACCGCCACGAGGTGATCCTTGGCAACGGCGCGCCTTCCGAAAGTCTGTTCACCGGCCCCGAGGCGCTGAAAGCGATCCCGCCCAAGGCACGGGACGAGTTGCGTCACCTGTTCCCCGAACTCTTCAGCGGACAATATAGCCCGCGCCCGGCCTGTGCTTTCGCAGATTGCGGACGGCGAGCAAAGAAGCTGGTCTCACGCCACCATGCGAACCGCAGACCGATTTGCATCTTTCGAGAGTGAAAGGAGTGCCGGTTTCCCGGTGACGGGTTGAGGATTGGGAGAGTGGCTCCCGGCGCCTGTCACGGAGGAATGCAGATGGGTGTTGTGGAAGTACTGGATCCGGTTCAGCCGGCACGGGCTGGTGGCTGGAAAGTGGATGTAAGCCGGGGCGAGCGGAACGGGCGGGTGTCGTCCGAATGGTTCAACCGGCCCGATGACGAGCGGTATCTGTCGCTCGACGATCTCTGGGTCAATGTGAAGGGTCGCTCCGAGCGCAGCCGCAGCAGGGTTGTTCAGACAGCCGACATCCGGGTCGAGGCCGCGCGCGACAGCACCGAGCGGCTGCACCTGGTCCTTCCGAAAGCGCAGGAGCCGGTTGCACCGACGCATTGGGCCTTCGGCCAGCTCGCCAGCATTGTCGGCGCGCCGGCCTCCTACCTGCGGCAGCTGCCCGCGCCGCTGGCGGGGATCAACCTGCAATACGGTCTGACCAATCACCGCGCCGAGCAGGTAAAAACTTTCGAGACTGAGGATGGCCGCACGGAACTGCGCGCCGTGACCGGCCCGGACTACGGTCGCATTCATGACTTCGAGCTTGTCGAGGCCGTGCAGCGCATCGCGGGCAATGGCACCGGTGACACGCGCTGGAAGGTGCCGGGCGTGCTCGACTGGTCGACCGGGGTTTACAACCCCGATGTCGAGATCAGCCGCGACACGACCACGCTCTATGCCTCGGACCGCGATGTCTTTCTGTTCCTCGTCGACGATCGCAACCCGATCGAGGCGGGCAAGCTGGCAGACGGCTCTCCCGACCTCTACTTCCGAGGGTTTTATTGTTGGAACTCTGAAGTCGGTGCCAAGACCCTCGGCATGGCGAGCTTTTACCTTCGGGCGGTGTGCCAGAACCGCAACCTCTGGGGTGTCGAGGATTTCCAGGAGATCAAGATCCGCCACTCGAAATACGCCGCGTCGCGCTTCGCCCATGAGGCCGCCCCGGCGTTGACCCGGTTTGCCAATTCCTCGCCGCAGGGGTTCGTGAACGGGATCAGGGCAGCACGGCAACAGGTCGTGGCGCACAGCGACGAAGACCGCGCGGATTTCCTGCGCAAGCGGGGTTTCTCGAAGGCTGAAGCCGGCAAGATCATCGAGAAGGTGCTGATGGAGGAAGGCCGCCCGCCCGAGAGCATCTTCGATTTCGTGCAGGGCATCACGCGGCTTGCGCGCGACAAGACCCAGCAGGACGCCCGTCTCGACATGGAAGGGCGCGCGAAGAAGCTCTTCGACCGGGTCGGTTGAGGCGAACTTCGATACAGCGACCGCCCGCATGCGTGGCGGTCGCTTTACCTCACTTACCACATGCACGCTGCTGGCCTTGCCCGATAGGGCAGGGGCCTTCGGTATGCGTACTTCAGCGAGACCCCCATGACTCCCCAGGAAGAAACCGTCATCCTCGAGGCCCGCGACATCCTCGGCCGTTACCTCAGTCAGAACCCGGTCATCGGCAGCTGGCAAGCACTGCTGGACTATTGCGCGCTCACTGTCCGCGGGCCAATCGAGCGATTTCACGTGCTCTACCTCGACCGCAAGAACCGCATCATCGCCGATGAGCTTCTTTCGACCGGCACGGTCGATCACGTCCCGGTCTATCCGCGCGAGGTGATCAAGCGGGCGCTGATGCTGAACGCCAGCGCCCTGATCCTGATCCACAACCACCCGTCGGGCGATCCGACACCGTCGGAGGCCGATCTCAGCATGACCAAGGAGATCCAGAAGGGGTGTCGCTATCTCGGCCTCACGCTGCACGACCACATCATCGTCGGCGCCGGGACGGAACTGAGCCTGCGGGCCCTGGGCAAGCTCTGACGCGCCTTTCGGACCTGCCGCCGTCGCCCCTTCGAGGACGAGGGCGGCGGTTCGGTCTTCGACGGTTTGAAGCGGGGAGAAAGGCTTTCCGTACCGTCGGAGATATGCCCATGTTCGACCTTCCTCTCCAAACTCGGCCAGAAACGCAGAAAACAGGTTTGCCGCCGAGCTTCCTGACCATTCTTGCAGATCAAGACTTGCCGTTTGCGCTCACGACGGCTTGCCATGCGCCCGCGGCTCTCATGTCCGGGCAGGCACACCCCAAGGTACTGGAGCGGTTTGCCACGCTGGCCGAGGCCATGCGGGGCGCAATCGTTCACGCCGAAGATATCACCCCTGAAGACACTCCGCGCATCCTGGCAATCCTCGATCGGGAGGGGCGCCTCGTTCTGGCTGGGGCCACCTGTGATGGCGGGGTCGCCTGGTGCCACCCGGTCTCGGATGCCGTCGAAGCCCGTGCCGTCGTGTCCGAGGCCAGCCAGACCCGCGCGCAGGCCATGCGGGCGGCCGAGTGGCATGAACATGGCCTCGCGCGAAGGCTGCGGCACCACGCCGACCTTCTCGATGCCCGTCTTGTCGATCCGCTCTGGCGCGCCTTCGCGTCTCACGCCCTGCAGATCGCGGCGTGACGTCCAAGAGACAGAGAAGGGCAGGGGAAGATGTGAACCTACGAGGACGAGAGAGAGCCTCGGGGTTCAGATCCATTCCCTCATTCCGGAGTTTCCAATGTCCAAGATTGAACCCACCCTGGCCGCGCCGATGGCGCCGTCCAGGATTGATTTTGCCGCCGTGCTGGCCCGGCAGTCCGAGCGCGATGCGCGGATTGCCGCTTTGCGCCCGGCCAACAAGGAGCGTCTCTTCGATGGTCTGATGGCTGCGGGCATCACCCATGTGACGGTGAGCTTCGACGGCTATGGCGACAGCGGTCAGGTTGAGAGTATCGCTGCCTATGCTGGCGACGCCGAGGTCGCTTTCCCCAGGACCCAAATCGCCTATGCCGCATTGACCTGGGACGACCCGGAGGTCGAGATGCGGGCGCTTTCGCTCGAAGATGTCGTCGAGCAACTGGCCTACGACTTCCTGTCGGACACCCATTGCGGTTGGGAGAACAACGACGGGGCCTATGGCGAATTCTGCTTCGACGCGAGCGCTCGCACCATCCACCTCGAGTTCAACGAGCGCTTCACCTCGTCCGAACTCTACACACACGATTTGTAAGGGGGCGGCGATGGCACATCCCTATCACCACGCCCTGTCATCGGTGAAGAAATGGGGCGGCACGGTCGACGACTTCATCGCCGTGCATTCCTGGTTCGACCAGAGCAAGGAGATCACAGCCGATTTTCGCCATCGGGCGCTGCGCCACCATGCCTTATCCTGACTCTATGGAATCGTCTTATTTCTGTGCATGGTGCGGGTTATGCGGAACCTTGGGATTAAGAGATGAGCCAGCCCCGGCCCGCTCTCCATCAAAAGGGCCGTAGGGACGGGGCTGGCGGCGTTTCCGTTTGAGCGCGATTGGAGTCGCGGCGTTCGTTTGCTGGACGCTAACGGTTTTGGAGGATGGATGACGCAGCTTTATTTCACCGACGGATTGGCGCTGCGCGCGCCCGTTTCGGTTGAAGGCGTTCCAGCCGTTCTTTCCGCGTCCGTGACCGAGGCCGCTGACAGGATCGGCCTTATGGATGGCATGCCGTTCTTTCTGGATCGGGACGGCAGCTATATGTATGAGCTGAACCGCTTCTTCCGCGCTTGTCCGACCATGGGAGTGCGGTCGCGGCACAGTTTGCGCGCATACGCCCATGATATCCTGATCTGGATGCGGTTTCTGGAGGAACGACGCGGCACCAAGCAGCTTTGGCGTGCCGATCATAACGATGTCATCGCGTTCCACCATGCACGGCGTCTTTCGGACGCGCCGTTTCGGATTTCGGCGTCCAGCTGGAACAGGGCGATCGCGGCGCTCGACAAACTGTATCGGTGGGCGTTCGAAGAAGGACTGATCGCTTCGTCGCCGTTTCGATATGACCTGTCCTTTCGGCATGGTCATGGGCGGCAAACGCCCAAGGTTGTCGAAGGCAACAGGGCGCGGGAACGTGCCGCGCGCCCGCATAACATGCAATTTGTCGATATGGGCCGCTACCTCGCGTTCCGGGATATCGGCCTGAGGGGCAGATTGCCGGACGGGTCGGAGGACCCAGCCTGGCGCGGGCGCAATGACGAGCGGAATGTCGTCTTCGCGGAACTGCTCGTCTCCACCGGGATGCGCCTCGGCGAGGCCGGTAGCCTGATCATCGACGAGCTGCCTGGGTTGACCTCCGACAGCCAGCGGATACTTCCTTTCGACCTTCCGGGCGTGATCACCAAGGGCGAACGCCCGCGACGCATCCGGTTGCCTCGCCGGGTCCTCAAGCTGATCGCGGATTACTGCGATATCGAGCGCCAGATCGCCCTGGCAAAGGTCCCGCCTCGTCCGGCCGTCCCGCTCGTATTGTCATCCGATGGCCGCAACGCCGTCGATGGCAGTGGCCGACGCATCGCGCTGACCAGGCTCCGTCCGCAAGACCGCCAACGGCTGCTGCGATCGCCGAATGGCATGCCTGAACACGCATCGCTCTGGCTCACGGAACGCGGTCAACCCGTGTCGTCCGGAACCTGGGAAGTTGCTTTTCGCAGGGCAAGCCAGCGATGCCAGGCCTTCGATCTCGATATCACTGTCACGCCGCACATGCTGAGGCACACCTTTGCGGTCAACATGTTGTCGATGCTGATCCGCGAACAGGTGGGTAGGACCTTCAACCCGACCGATGCGCATGGTGCTGCCTATCGGCAGATGCTTGGCGATCCGCTCCGCCATCTCCAACACCTCCTTGGCCACGCGAACATCACCAGCACCTACATCTATCTCGACAGCCTTGCCGAGGCGCAGGAACTCGTCGATGCGGCGGCGGATCGCTGGACCGACGAACTCATGGCGGACGATCAATGACCCGCAGATCCGGAGTCTCTCAGCCCCGCCCGGGGCGACGCGCGAGCTTTCCTGACAATCTTCCCGATCCCGGCCCCGCCGCCGCCATTGCCATCGCCGCCCGCCGTTTCGAGATTACCTTGGCCGGACGACCTGCAACGATGGACCTGACGCGTTTGCCCGGTCGAGCTTCGCTTGCGCGTTCCTTCACGCAGGCACTCTGGCAGGCGTGTCAGGTTGGTGGCCCCGCCGGCACCGTCCGCACCGCCATGTCATTGGCCGAAGCCATCCATCGGTTCTGGCGCTATCTCGATGCGACAGGCTCTCCCGTACAGGCACTTGCCGGGCTGGATGTCTCGACCATCGAAGGATTCGATACCTGGATGGCTGAGAGCGGGCTGCATCCCAACAATCGCCTTCACCTGATGGGCGACGTGGTGAGCCTGTTGCGATTGGCGGATGCGGGAGAACCGGGAGGCCTTTCCGAAGAGTCCTCCCGTCGATTGCTCTATGTCAGCACGCGCCCGGGTGTTCCAGCGCGCCCGCGCGATGCTTACAGCGACAATATCCGTGCGGCCCTGAAGGCGGCCGCGCGCGCCGACGTCGCAGCCATCGGGCAGAGATTTCGGCCGACGCTTGCGCAGGAGTGCGAGACACGCATCGACCGGTTGGAGAGGGACGCCTTCGCGGAGATCGACCGTGTCGGTTTCATTACCGTCAAGAACGACCTTTTTCGTCAACTCTACGGGGCACGGAACTATGCGGGGATTTCGAATGAGGGGCTGAGCGACAGGATGCATGGCACGCGGCATCTGCTCCTCGGCGATCTGATTGCTCTGTTCGTTCTGCTGTCGCTGGAGACCGGCCTCGAGATCGAGGCGATCAAAACCTTGCGCGCCGATTGTCTCAAGAACCCTTCCAGCGGCTATGTCGAGATCGAGTATTGCAAGCGTCGCGCCCGTCATGCCGAGTGGAAGCGGCTGCGGGTTCGGGACGGAGGGTCAGGCACCCCGGGCGGCCTGCTGCGCCTCGCAATTCAGTGGACCGCGACGGCGCGCGGTCATCTCGGGAGCGAACAGCTTTTCACCTATTACTGCCGCGGCCGCCTGACCGATGTCGTTCTGCCGATGCAATCGGCCAGAAAGGTCTGGGTCAAACATCACCGGTTGCAGGATGATGACGGGAAGCCGTTGAAGCTCTGCCTCTCGCGCTTGCGCAAGACGCACAAGGCTGCGTGGTATCGCAAAACCGGCGGTCAGCTGCGCCGGTTCGCGGTCGGGCATACCGTCGAGGTTGCCGCGAACCACTATGGAGACATTCCGGCATTGCGGCCGATCCACGAAGCCACCATCGCTGAGGCGCTGTTGGACGCTGTCGAAGATGCGTTGCAGCCCACCGTGTTGACCCCAGAGGCCGAGGCCAATGTCTTGGCAGCTCCGTCTTCGGCACAGCCAGGTTTTCCGGAGGGCATGGCGACCGATGTTTCGGCATTGCTGGCAGGCGAACAGGATGTGTGGCTGGCAAGCTGTTCCGGCTTCTACAGCAGCCCGTTCGCCAACTCGGGTGAGGCCTGCCCGGTGCCGTTCTGGGGCTGCCTCGAATGCCGTAACGGCGTCATCACCACCCGCAAGCTTCCCGCGCTGATGGCTTTTCTGGATTTCGTGGTGGACCAGCGTAAGGTGCTGAGCGAGGCCGATTGGCAGGTGAAGTTCGGGCGAGTCCACTATAGGATCTCCGCGCAGATATTGCCGCAATTCTCCAAGACGGATCTCGACGCCGCCCGTTCCCTCGCCGCCCGTCAGCCGACACAGATTTATCTTCCTCCAGAGGCGGGTCTGGCATGAGAACAAACCCGGCCATCATCACGGTAAAGCCATCTCTGCCATCGGCAATCCATCCCGACGACACCGACATCCTCGCGGGCAGGCCGCTCAGGCCGAGATCGGAGCACTCGACTCTGTCCCGGTTCGGCGACGATGTCTGGGATCTCAGTCCGGCGATGTTTCGTGCCAATGCGCGGCCAGCCACGTTTCGTGTGGATTTCGGTGCCATTGCGGATCCCCCGCTTCGGCGGCTCGCGAAGGAATACATGCTCGCCCGACTTCAGGCGCCGCTGCGCAGCTACCGGGGCCCTTGCGGCCCCTCGACTGCCAAAGGTACATTGCTGTTCCTGCGCCATTTCGGAGAGTTCCTGCACGATCGTATCGGTTCCGTCGAACTGGCGCGCGTCGACCAGCAAGTGCTGGACGCGTATCTGGCGCATCTGGGGACAGACGGCGCACGTTCATCGCAACAGATCCGCCTCTATGTCGATGTCCCCATCGACCTCCATCATTTCGGGCCATGGGTGACTGGGGGCGGCATTCCCTTTCTGCCCTGGGGTGGGCGCACGGCAAGCAATGTCAGCGGCCGGAGCCGGACGAGCGCGGAGAACACCACGCCGCGGATCCCTGAACCGGTGATAGGCGCACTGCTCTATTGGGCGATGCGATACGTCGATGTCTTCTCCCCGGATATCCTCGCGGCGCGCGAAGAGCTGGATCGCCTTGAAGCCCGTGCTGCCCAGATCATTGCCGAGGATGCGCGCCAGACCCGCCACGAACGGTTTCGCTACCGTCTTCGTACCTGGCTTGAGGCCCGTCGGGCAGAAGGGCGGGGCGTGCCGCTCTGGGAGCGCCGTCCAAACACCACCCGCGATGTCCCCGACATTAAGGAAGGCAATGCGTATAATTTCAGACTGATGTGCCTTCAGATCGGCTGCCCTCAAACGGGGAATCTCAGTAGTTCCACCGCGACCGTGAGGATGCTGGACCAGATGGCGGAAGAGATGGGAACCGAGGTCGGGGGCATGGATACCCCGGTCAGCCGCGATCCCGATACCGGCCTGCCCTGGCGGGAGCGTTTCGACACGGACAGCTTACCGCATGAAGAGCAGATGCTGCAGGCGGCCTGTTACATCGTTTGTGCCTACCTAACGGGAATGCGCGACAGCGAACTACAGGATATGGAACCGGGCTGCGTTTCGGTTGAACGCAGTGCCGACAACCTGATCGAGCGCTATCGCGTGCGCAGCACCGTCTACAAGCATCGCGAGGCGGCGGGCGTTTCCGCCGACTGGATCACCATCGCTCCGGTCGCCCGTGCCGTCGAGGCCATGGAAGCTCTGTCGCGCCGAGCGCGCGGCGACCGTGATCTTCGATCCCTCTGGGTCTCGCTGAAGCCATGGGACTGGACCGCAGACTACTTGGCCGCCCAGGCGTCGCCGATCATCAAGATGTTCCGCGACGGTTTGGATGCGAAGGTCGCAAACCCGCCCGCAATTCCACAGGTCGATGGGCGCCCTTGGCATTTTTCCACCCGGCAGTTCTGGCGCACCATCGCATGGTACATCGCGAACCGCCCCTTCGGCGTTATTGCCGGAAAGATCCAGTACAAGCATGCCTCCGTGGCGATGTTCGAGGGCTATGCCGGCGCGCCGCACGGAGATTTTCGCCGGGCGGTCGAGCAGGAACGGGCGCTTGGCCAATTGGACGATGTGGTCGCCTATTATGAGGCCTACCTGCAGGGTGACGAGCCCGGCGGTCCGGCATCGTCCCGTCTCAAGCAGGAGTTCGACCACGTCCGGGACACCCTCGGTGATCTGCCTGGGCGCATCCTTGACCAGAAACGCCTGCGAAAGATGCTGGCGCATCTTGGAAAGACACTGCATGTCGGGTTTCTGAACGATTGCTTCTTCGATCCCGCCAGCGCCCTCTGCCTGCGGCCCGACGACAAGCCGGTGGCCCCGGTGATTTCGCGCTGCAGCCCGGACCGGTGCCCCAATTCCTGTCTGACCAAACGTCATGTTGCGCCCTGGCAGGCTTCGATCGAAGAGGGTGAGCGCCTTCTGCAGGGCAACACCCTGTCAGCGGTTCAGAAGGTCGCAATCAAACAGGACAATGATCGAAAGCGTCGACTGATCGGTCATCTGGAGGACCCAAAGGCATGACCCCGCCTATCAGTCAGAAGACCGAAGGTGCCTTGCGCTCCGCCATGAAGCGACTGCTCGAAGGAACTTCCGTCCATACCGACGGTCGCCTCACCATCGCCAATCTCGCGCGCGAGGCTGGTGTCAGCCGCGCAACGGCCAACCGTGCCACTGTCGTTCTCGGCGAATTCCGTGCGGCGGAGGCGCGGTTCCGGTCGGGATCGGTCGCGGGACTGAAGGCCCGTATCCGCAAACTCGAAGCCGAACTGCGGGCTGCACGCGGCGGCGAGCTGGCAGAGCTGCGCGTGACCGTCAAAACCCTGGCGCAACACATCCAGATCCTCGCGCTCGAGGGTGAAGAACAACGCCGCGTGATCGCGGTTCTTGAAGAGCAGATCGCGCGGGCTGATCCGAAAGTCCTGCCGTTCAGGCCGCCGTCCTAGGACGGCGCCTGAGGTCACGATCAGGAAGAGAAAGAGGTGAGCTGGGTGGGGGTGAAACAGGGATAAGAAGAGAGGGAGCCACCCAATGAAATGTCTCACCGAGGACGCACAGGAAAACCCCAACGACGGCAGGAGGTTTTCGAAAAGAGACAGTTTGACTGTCCAGATAACATGCCGAGGGTATATTCATGGCCGAGACGATCTTTGGTCCGACGCTCACGCTCTCGACCGGACGCATCATCCCGACCCGGTGGGTCGGCGAGCAGCATGTGAAGGAAGACCTTGGCTTCATCCCGAGCTTCGCCGATTGGGTGAAGGCGATCCGGCCCGCGCCCTGGATGGGTCGGTCTGAGCGGATCGAGGCACAGGTCGATCCGCATCTCGTCTCGCCCGTGGTCGAGGTCACGTGACATGACCGATCCCACTTGTCTACGTCTTGGCTTGCCGCTGACCGCTTCGCCACTGGCAGTGGTTCGCGCGGCGGTCCGGGCGCTGCACCCCGACACGCGCGCTGTTTGCGGACTCCGGACGGCGCGCAAGCGCCTCTCACGGCAGATACTCCGCGCGCATGCCGCACGGCAGGCGGCGGGCGACACGCCGAACGGCTGATCGCCCCACCCATCCCTTCATCCCCATCCAGGGCCCGGCCTTTCGGCCGGGTCTTCCCCATTCAGGAGGTCCCCATGGCGGATTACTTCACCCATTTCTCGTGCCTGATCGACGTCGGGAGCCCCGACAAGGCTGCCCGTGCACTCGCGCTGTTTCACGATCTGCGCGCTGCGGATCAGGACGCCGACGACCCGGATGTCGCTGGCTTCGATCTCGTGCACCAGGATGCCCCCGAGGGCAGCAGCCTCTGGATCCATGATGACGAACACGGCGATGTCGAGGCCGTCATCCGCTTCGTCTTGCGCCTCGCCGAAGACCTCGACCTCACCGGCCTTTGGGGGTTCCAGTATGCTCTGACCTGCTCCCGGCCGCGGCTCGACGCCTTTGGTGGCGGCGCGCATGCCATTGATCTCGGTGCGCGCAAGTCCATCGGCTGGTCCAGCACGCAAGAATGGCTCGCCGCTGCGCTGAATGGGGAGGACGTCGATGCCTGAGATCATCTGCACCACCGTCTACCAGTTCCCCGAGCTCTCGGATGCGGCCAAGGAAGAGGCGCGCAGCTGGTATCGCGAGCTTGGGCCCCACGACGACTGGTGGGACGCGGTCTGTGAGGATTTCGAGCGGGTCTGTGAGATCCTCGGCATCCGCCTGAAGACCACCCCCGTCCGCTTGATGGGCGGCGGGACGTGGGCCAAGCCCTGCATCTGGTTCTCCGGCTTCTGGAGCCAGGGCGACGGGGCCTGTTTCGAAGGCTACTGGTCCCACGTCAAGGGCGCCGCCGCGCGCATCCGGGCCTACGCCCCGACGGATGTGACGTTGCATGGAATTGCCGACCGGCTGCAGGCCATCCAGCGGCGGAACTTTTACCAGCTCGCCGCCGAGGCCAGCCACCGTGGCCGTTACTACCATGAATACACCATGTCTGTGGACGTCACGCGCGACAGCCCGACCTGGCAGCCGCCCACCGAAGATGCGGAGGAGATGGTGACCGAGGCGCTGCGTGATCTGGCCCGCTGGCTCTACCGCCAGCTTGAGGCCGAATACGACCAGCTCACCTCGGACGAGGCCATCGAGGAGGGGATGATCGTCAACGAGTACACGTTTACCGAGGCCGGATGTCGGTTTGGATAAGGGCTCTGCCGAATGAATGCCGTCATTTCTACCGGTTCGAGCTGTGTTTGCCGCGAATCTCGACGGCACGCTTGTTCTCTTCGTTGTTGATCCGAACCCCAAGTGCAAAGGCTGCACCATTCAACAGACGGCGAGCGTGAGGGTCGTTCATCCGGGCAGCTTCCTCATGGAGCCAAGTGATCATCGCACGCGCGGCGTCTTGATAACCACGCTGGTACTCCGAAATCTTCATATGGCTACCTTTATCGGGTTATCGGGCGATCGATCTGACGAGCGTCACGAGAGCGTCAAAGTCGTGCTGATCAGCTGCTCTCAACGCCGCGATATAGGCAGCGCGGTGCGCGCTGTCGGCGTTGAGCGTGCCGCCGCCGGACCAGTCGAGAAAAATATCCGGATCGATCTTCGCCAAGTAGGCGTCTGCCATGATCCGCGCCCAACGTCCGTTGCCGTTGGCGAATGGATGGATCCAGACCAGGCGGTGATGCAGGCGCGCTGTTGCTTCCAGCGGGTCAAAGCTCTTGTGGTCAAGCCAGTACCGGGCGTCATCGAGGCAGGTGCGCAGCTCGGTCGAGATGTGCCAAACCGGAACGCCAATGTTCTTTTCGGTCAGGCGGTAGGCACCCGCCCAGTCCCAGACCTCGCCGAAAAGGCGCTTGTGGATTTCACGGACGGCAGCATCGGTCAGCAGATCGAACGATTTGGGCCGACGGTCGAGCCAGGTCAGGCCGGCGATGATGTTCTCGCTTTCGAGTTCGTTCAATTCGCCTCGGGTTGCGATGTGCTTGGCCTTGAGACCAAGCAACTCGTCCGGTGTCAGGGGCGTCGCCCCGGCAGGTTCATGAAGCTCCAGCGTCATTGCCAGAAATCCCGGCGGCTTTCGCGGATGATGTCGGCGGCCAGTTCCTCCACCATCTCTTCTTCGCTCCGCAGGCCCTCGCTCTGCTCCTCGAGGGCCATATGCGCGCGTGTGCGCTGGATGATGCGGCGGGCTTTCGCGCGCGCTTGGGCCAGGACGATCTCCTCGACCGGGCCTTCGCGCGGGACGATGGCATAGACGACGCGTCCGCCCATGGCGTCGGCGATCTTCTCGAGTTGGTTCAGCGAGATCGTTCCCGCCTGCTCATTCCGGATCGACGCGTAGATCGAGTTGCGCGAGACATCGAGACGTTCGGCAAGGGCGGGCGCGTTCATTCCGATCGCCTCCTGAAATGTGGCGATCCAGCCGCCGAACGGCTCTTCAAGCGACTTTGCCAGGCTTGCGGCCTGGTTGATCCTGTCTTGGGCCTGACGTTGCTTCGCGCGGGAGACGGACATTTGCCAACCTGAGAGTTTGCATTCGCATGTGTTATGCCAAGCCATCCTATGGCATGATATCTAAGGATGCAATACTACAGATACGCAAAACATCTTAATTCGCAATATCGTAGCTTAGCGCACCAGTGGTTTTGCCAAGCTACGATATGGCTGCGCAGTTGATCCATGATCAATCTCAAGCACTGCACACGCTGATCCGGGATCACTTATTCCCGTCGATCCACTTCGACATGAGCCCCTTGTCGCGGAAGCACTCATCCGGGACGGCGCGGCGCTTGATCCGGGCAAGCTTCTCCGCGAAGGCTACCTGCTTTGAGGTCGGCAGACGGTCCATGTCCGATACCGGCTTCAGCCGGGCCTGAGCCTCGATCCAGGCGCTCAAGGATCGCCGGTCCTGCTGAACCTCCCAAGGCAGGAGGGTCCGGTTGCGCTGTGCGAGCGACCGCGCGTAGGCGATCTGCTTGGGCGTCGCGGGCAGGGCGTGCGTGGTGTTTTCCATGGGGGAACTCCCGTTCTGGCTTGTCCTTTAATATAGAACATAACAAGAACAAAATCAAGCTGTGCATCGGGAACGCCTTGGTGCGAGAGGGAGAGAGGGGCTGGGAAAGATCAGGCCTGAGGGTGCCCGAGAGAGGGTGCCCGGGCCTGAATCTGTCCCACATTCCGGAGTTTCCCGATGACCTATCTCGCCCCTGTCGCGCCTCCCGTTCCTGTTCCGTCCGCTGATCCCGCACCCGCGATCCTTGCCGTGGCCGAGGCGCTGCAGCCCGATCTTGCGCAAGGTGCGCCAATTGACGCGATCCGCCTGCGCCTCGAGATGGAGCGCGCCATTGGCGGTTCCGATGCGGAGGGCGCCTGGGACTGGAAGCTCGCCTATGAGGCGGGCGAGGTGGCGCTCGTCCTCTTCCTGCGGAAGTTCGGCCGCGCGCTGCTGGCACGGGCCGCATCGCCTGCGGCGCTGCTGCCCCTCCTGAACAAGGTGGCAGGTCTCTTGCCCACGCACACAAGGCGGTCGGAAGAGATGGAGCGCTTTCAGCAGTTCAGCACGCCCTTGCCCATGGGGCTTGCTGCCACGGCGGCAGCACAGATCACGCCGCGCGACCTGGTTCTCGAGCCGTCTGCCGGGACCGGGCTCCTGGCGGTCCTCGCCGAAATCGCCGGTGGCAGCCTCACTCTGAATGAGTTGGCCGACACCCGCGCAGATCTTCTTCGGCTGCTTTTCCCGGGCCGACCGGTCACCCGGTTCGATGCCGCGCAGATCGACGATCATCTCGACGCTTCCTCAAGCCCGAGCGTCATCCTGATGAACCCGCCATTCTCGGCCGTGGCCAATGTCGATGGTCGGACAACCGAGGCGACGGCCCGGCATCTGCGCTCGGCCCTCGCGCGCTTGGTCCCCGGCGGACGGCTCGTGGCCATCACCGGAGCCGGTTTTGCGCCGGATGCGCCTGCCTGGGCTGATACCTTCGAACGTCTGACCGAGGCGGCCCATCTCGTATTTACTGGTGCCGTGTCTGGCGCGGCTTTCGCCAAGCATGGCACCAGCTTCGAGACGCGGATTTCTGTCTTCGATAAATGTCGCTACGGTGAGCTGGGAGGTACCACCGCAGACCTGCGCCAACCCACGTCCTCGGACGTGGCGCATCTGATGTCCCGGATCACTGCAGAGGTTCCGCCACGCCTCAAGTTGGATCCAGCTCCTGCTGCGGGTCTAGGCCACTCTTCCCACTTCCCGGGAAATTCTCGCCTCACGACACGCAAACCCGTCAGCCGATCGCGCGCGACCTCTGCGGCTCAACCGGCGATACCAGAGACGCCGATCGAGGTCGAGGAACTGGACTACGCACTCCGCGATGCCGCCAAGGCCGAAGACGCGACACGGCTGTCCGATGCCATCTACGAGACCTTCCGCCTGCAGGCCATCGACATCCCCGGGGCGGCCCCGCACCCGACCAAGCTTGTGCAATCGGCGGCCATGGCCTCGGTCGCGCCTCCGAAACCCAGCTATCGCCCCAAGTTTCCGGCGACTATCCTGCGCGACGGCCTGCTCTCCGACGCACAGCTCGAGACCGTCATCTACGCGGGCGAGGCGCATGGCGCATATCTCGCCGGGTCTTGGACCGTCGATGAGACCGGCGACATGGTCTCCGCTGCACCGGAGGATGCTGCTGACGCTGTCCGCTTCCGCCGGGGTTTCTTCCTTGGCGATGGCACCGGGGCTGGCAAGGGCCGCCAGTCGGCCGGGATCCTGCTCGACAACTGGGCCCGAGGAAGACGCAAGGCGCTCTGGATCTCGAAAAGCGACAAGCTCCTCGAGGATGCACAGCGTGACTGGTCGGCGCTCGGACAAGAGCGGCTTCTGGTGACGCCGCTGTCGCGTTTCGCGCAAGGGCGCGACATCCCGCTGAACGAGGGCATCCTCTTCACCACCTATGCCACACTGCGCTCCGAAGAGCGCGGGGCGAAGAAATCCCGCGTCGATCAGATCGTCGACTGGCTCGGGGCGGATTTCGACGGGGTGATCCTCTTCGACGAAAGCCATGCCATGTCGAATGCCGCCGGCGGCAAAGGTGAGCGGGGCGATACCATGGCATCGCAACAGGGCAGGGCGGGTCTGCGCCTGCAGCACAAGCTGCCGAATGCCCGCGTGGTCTATGTCTCGGCCACGGGCGCGACGACCGTCCACAACCTCGCCTACGCGCAGCGGCTCGGGCTTTGGGGCGGGGAGGATTTCCCCTTTCAGACCCGGTCGGAATTCGTGGAAGCCATTGAGGCTGGCGGTGTCGCGGCGATGGAGGTTCTGGCGCGCGACCTTCGGGCGCTCGGCCTCTACACGGCGCGCTCGCTGTCCTATGACGGTGTCGAATACGAGATGCTGGAGCATGCGCTCAGCCCCGAGCAGCGCGGCATTTATGATGCCTATGCCGGGGCCTTCGCCATCATCCACAACAACCTGACCGCTGCGCTGGAGGCGGCGAACATTTCCGGCGCGGCCGACGGGCCGAGCGGGTCGGGCACGCTGAACCGCCAGGCCAAGTCCGCAGCGCGGTCAGCCTTCGAGAGCGCCAAACAGCGCTTCTTCGGCCATTTGCTCACCTCGATGAAGACTCCGACGCTGATCGCATCCATCGATGTCGATCTGGCTGCGGGTCATGCGGCGGTCATCCAGATCGTCTCGACGGGCGAGGCGCTGATGGAACGCCGCCTGACGGAAATCCCGACCGAGGAGTGGAACGACATCCGCTGTGACATCACTCCCAGGGAATATGTCTTATCCCGAGCTCGGGATAAAACGTAATATGCCGCGTCAGCGTTATGCTGAGTTCTGGGTTTCAAGCTGTTGTTCTGGCGTTTCATTTTCGGGTTCCCGCTTTGGATAATAATGATGCCTCTGCTCTCAACTGCAGAAGGACATCCCCATGAACTCCCCCTCGAACTCTCCGGTCGGCGGCCGCGCCGAAGCCGAGGACCTGCTTACGCCTGCCGCTTTCGCGCTTTATGCTGGACGGGGCGGAAAGGTCTGGGTGGAAATCGCAGGTGGCGGACAGAAGCGACATTGAGGCGGAGTTGGCGCGGGTTCGAGCCCGTCTGGCCGATCTGGATGTCGAACGAACGCAGCTTCAGCGCGACGTTGCAGCGCTGGAGGCTCGTCTCGCTGCAGAGCACGTGCCGGCAGTGAGACAATCCTCATTCGAGAACGCCCCGGTTACGAATGCTTCTCCGTCGCACCAAAAGGTCGAGCTGTTCCGTCGCCTGTTCGCCGGTCGGCCTGACGTGTTTCCGGTGCGATGGGAAAACAGGAGGACCGGTCGCTCAGGATATTCGCCGGCTTGCGGCAACGAATGGGTGAAGGGCATCTGTGGCAAGCCAAAGGTCAAATGCGGCGAGTGTCCTCATCAGAAGTTCATACCGCCGGATGAAGGTGTTATTGCAAGGCACCTGCGTGGCGACGACGGTCGGGGCGGGGATTTTGTTGCAGGCGTCTATCCGCTCTTGCCCGGAGATACCTGCTGGTTCCTGGCGGCGGATTTTGACAAGACTTCCTGGTCGGAGGACGCCAATGCGCTGCTCGAAACCTGCCGGGTGAAGGGCGTGCCCGCAGCGTTGGAGCGGTCGAGGTCGGGTAACGGCGGGCATGTCTGGATATTCTTTGCTGAAGCGGTTTCTGCCCGTCTGGCGCGCCAGCTTGGATCCGTCCTGATCACGGAAACGATGGAAAGGCGGCCGGAAATCGGCTTCGCATCCTATGACCGGCTGTTTCCGAACCAGGACATCATGCCGCTTGGCGGGTTTGGCAACCTGATCGCGCTGCCGCTCCAGAACACCGCGCGCAAGGTGGGCAACAGCGTCTTTGTCGACGCGGACATGCGGCCATATGATGATCAGTGGGCCTATTTGTCTTCCTTGCCGCGAATGACCGCCGCAGCGGTGACCAACCTCGTTGAAGCGGCGGAGCTTTCCGGGCGGGTGCTGGGCGTCCGCATGCCGGTTGAGGACGAGCAGGCGGACGAACCTTGGAAAATGCCTCCGTCACGTCGCAGCACGCCGCGTCGACTGGAAGTGCCCATCCCGCAGACCATCAAGGTGACGGTTGCCGATCAAATTTACATCGACCGATCCGACCTTCCATCGGCCATGATTGCCCAACTGGTGCGGTTGGCCGCGTTCCAGAATCCCGAATTCTACCGCGCACAAGCGATGCGGCTGCCTACATTCGGGAAGCCGCGCATTGTGTCCTGCGCCGAGTTGCATCCCCGGCACGTCGCGTTGCCGCGTGGCTGCTTTGATGAGGTGACCGGGTTTTTCTCCGATCACGGAGCAACTGTCGAAGTGGACGATTTGCGTGAGGACGGAGCCCCTTTGCCGGAGATTGTGCGCTTCCGAGGCGAGCTGCGCCGGCAACAGTCGCAGGCATTTGACGCATTGGTCGAACACGATACCGGCGTGCTGGCCGCCACCACCGCCTTCGGCAAGACGGTCGTGGCCTCCGCGCTGATCGCACATCGCGCCCGCAACACGCTGGTTCTGGTGCACCGCCGGGAATTACTGAATCAATGGGTCGAACGGCTTGGCTCATTTTTGCAGATCGATCCCAAGCTGATCGGCGCCATCGGGGCCGGAAAGCGCAAACCCACCGGTGTGATCGACGTGGCGCTTATCCAGAGTCTGGTTCGCAAGGGTGAAGTTGACGACATCGTTGCCGATTACGGCCATCTTGTCGTTGATGAATGCCATCACTTGTCCGCTGCAAGCTTCGAACTCGTCGCCCGCAGATCGAAAGCGCGCTATGTCACCGGATTGTCGGCAACCGTTGCCCGAAAGGACGGGCATCACCCGATCATCTTCATGCAATGCGGCCCGGTGCGCCATCAGGTGAGCGCAAAATCGCAGGCCGCCGAAAGCGGCCTTCGCCATCGGGCGCGGGAACGTCACACGAGATTCCGGTTGCCGGAGGCGCTCGCCATGGCCGAGCGCCCGTCCATGCCCGCAATTTATGCAGCACTGGCGGCGGATGAGACCCGAAACGACCTGATCTTCGACGACGTTCTGAAATCGCTTGAGGCCAAGCGCTCGCCGATTGTCCTGACCGAGCGAAAGGATCACCTCGACTATCTCCAGCAGCGGTTTTCCAGATTCGCCAGGAATATCGCCGTGCTCCGGGGCGGCATGTCGGCAACGGACCGGAAGGCCGCGCAGACGGCGTTGAGCGTTGCCGATGATGAGGAACGGCTGATCCTCGCGACAGGGCGCTATATCGGCGAGGGCTTCGATGATGCGCGGCTCGACACCCTGTTCCTGACGATGCCGATCGCATGGAAGGGAACGTTGGCGCAATATGTCGGCAGGTTGCACCGGCGGCATGACGACAAGAAAGACGTGTTGGTGGTTGACTATGTCGACAGTTCGGTCCCCGTCCTCGCGAGAATGGCTGCCAAACGAAGGACGGGCTATCGGGCGCTTGGCTATGTGATGGAATAGCGCCCCGCAGAATGCGGGACGCCAATTTTGTCTTGTCGTTCAGGAACGCTGCGCGGCGACGGCCAATATTTGCATCAGCTTGTCCGAAGGCTCACGGAACTTGCCGGGCTTGATCAGCGGTGCGTGATGCGCCTCGAGAAGCGCAAGCTTCTCGGTTGGATCCGCGCGCAGATACATCTCGGTCGTCTGGATGCTGGCATGGCCAAGCCAGAGCGCGACCTTGCGGATATCGCCGGTGGCCTGAAGCGTGTGCATGGCGCAGCTGTGCCGCAGCACATGTGGGGTGACGTGCTTTGCGGCAATCGACGGCGCCGAACGTTCGGCCACCGTCACATGCTGCCTGAGCCGATATGCAAATCCATCCCGCGTCATTTGCCGCCCATCTCGGTTCAGAAACAGCTCCGGGCCTACATTGCCGGGCCGGACGGCCAGCCACGCCCGGATGGCGCCCTGGGTCTCCTTCCAGAGCGGCAGCACACGCTCCCGCCGTCCCTTGCCCAGGATCCGCAGGCTGGAAAACGACCCATCGGGAAAATCGTCCATCCGCACCGCGAGCAGTTCGGACGCCCTCAACCCCGCCGCATAGGCCAGATGCAACATGGCCCGATCCCGCAATCCGCCCCGCGTGTGGCGGTTCGGCGCGGCAAGCAGGGCGCGGACTTCTTCCTTGGTCAGATAATCGATCAGCTTGGCGTCTGTCCGCTTGGTCGGCATGGCGCGGATCATCATTGCCTGCTCAAGGCAGGCCGGATGGCGATGCTCAATGAAACGAAAAAACGATTTGATCGCTGCCAGTCGCGCGTTGCGGGACCGGATGGAATTGGTGCGTCCCTCTTCGATATGTTCGAGGAACGCCCTGACCATCTGCACATCAATATCTTCGATGAAAAGTTCCGATGGAGTTCGCTTGAGCCGCCCGGCGACAAACCGCAGCAAGAGGGCGAAAGCACGGGCATAGGCCGCGATGGTATGCCGGCTTGCCCCGCATTCATCGGGAAGATGGGTTTGCAGAAAGGCGGAAAGGTCGGGAGCAAGCGGGGTCATGTCGCACCTCCGATCCAGGTCTCCTCGGCGGTCGACGCAATCATCTGCAACAGAACCGGCGTGGCCTCAAGGTACCAGTAGGTGTTGGCAATATCCACATGGCCGAGATAGGTGCTCAAGGCCTTCATGTGCCGCAACACCGCCTGCGGGTTGTTCCCGCAGGCCTCCAGCGATCGCACGGCGAAGGTATGGCGCAGATCGTGCACCCGGGGACCGGGACCCGTTGGGTTGCGATAGCCGAGCTTGCGCACGATCCGCACGAAAACCACGTGGACCCTCGTCGCCGTCGGGGGGCGGCCATGGCCCAGAACGAAAAGCGCATCGCCTACTTTGCGTAGGCTGTTGCGGGCTTCAAGATACCGATCCAGCGCGGCGCGGGTCGAGGCATGAATGGGAACGAGACGGGTTTTGCCGAACTTGCCCTTGCGGATCATGAGGCCGTCTTCCGTCAGATCGCCGCGCTGCAGGGACAATGCCTCCGAAATCCGCAAACCCGTCGACGCGAGCAGCCCAAACAGGTTGTGGTAGGTCAGCGGGCTGATCGGCGTCAGGCCGGGTACCAGAAGCGCTTCCTGCATGATACGTCTGATCTGGTCCTGCGTCAGAATATGCGGTGCAGGTCGCCGTCGTCGTGAACGGCCAAGCAAGCCCATCGCCGGAATCTCGTGCCGCATATCTTCAGCATGCAGGAACACCGCCAGCGCACGGGCTCGGTCAAACCGCTCCTGCGCGGCATAAGGCGTCGCGGCGCCGCCGGCCCATTCCAGGATCAACGCTGCCGTCAGATGCGTGATGGATCGTTCCGCAGCAAAATCCGCGAAGGCGCGCAAGGATCTCTCCTGCGCGGCGAACTTCATACCAAGAGCGCGATTGAATTGGACGAAGCGATCAACGTGGTGATGTATCATGACGCGCACCCCGGCCATGGTTGCGCCACGTCCGTCAGCATCCCGACATCGACCTTGGCATAGATCGCGGTGGTATCGCGCGAACTGTGGCGCAGCGCGACACCGATCTGGTCAAGATCCGCGCCGCCGCGCAACCATGCGGATGCCAGCGAATGGCGAAAGACATGCGAACCGGTCGGCAAACCGGTAAAGCCGCCCCGGCTCAGGACACGGGAAACGATCCCGGCGATCTCGGCGGCGGATCGCAGCGGGGTAAAAGGGGCCTGGGTTCGCAGAAACACCCTGTCCGTGGCGACCACCGGACGCGCATCCTCGATATAGGCCAGCAGCGCATCGCCTGCATCCTGCGGCAGGGGCATCATCACGCCGCGTCTGCCCTTGCCGTGCAATCGCAACCGGCTCGCGCGCCAGTCGATATCGGACAGACGCAACTGCCAGATATCCCCCGCGCGCAGGGCCAGCCGGGCGAGGAGGAGGAGAATGGCGCGGTCCCGTATCTCGACCGATGTATCGGTGCGACAGGAGGCAATGATCTCTTCAATCTTCACCATGGGGATCGTACGCGGGACCGTCGAAAGCCTGCGCCGAACTGCGGGTGGCACCGCATGGACGAGAGATGGGGCGCATTGGCCTTTGGTGATCGTAAAGCGCAGGAAGCTGCGCAGCACGGTAACCGTCATGCGCACAGATGATCGCGAGCGCTCTTCGCCCTGATCCAAGACGATCGACCGGATGGACGCCGCGTTGTAATCCTTCGGGGTTTTGCCAAGTCGATCCAGCCAACGGCCGGCTTCGTTCAAGTAACGCCGAACCGTCTCGGACGTCACCCCGCGTTCGCGTCGCAGCCATTCTGAAAACGCGGTCAGGCGCGGGTCACAGGGGACGAAGCATTCGAGCACTTCAGCCGGGATCAGGCCCTCATCCCGCAAAAACTGGATGAAAGCACGAGCGCCACGACGGCGATCTCTTGGACCGGAACCCGCGACCCGTTTGCCGCGCTTGGTCCTGATCCCGCAACGGCAATCATGATGCGCGAATTGATCCATGAGGGCATCGTCGATATTGTGGACCGAAACACGCATCTGCAGCGCCCATTCCGCGAAATGGCGCGCCTGACTCAGCCGCATCGAATACGTTACCTTGCTGTATCCGGCGGCGCTGAGCTTTCCGGCATAAGCCTCCAGATATTGCCCGAGCCGCGCGACATCATCGGCAATCGTGACCGCTCCGGTGCCTTCGAGATAGCTCAGGAATCTGCGGGTATCTGTGGCATAGACAGGTTTGCGCAGTTGCGCAGGGCTGTAGCGGCCGCAGCGGCAGCGATGACGCAGGAACCGATCCAGAACTGATGCGTCGAGGTCCCTGATGGAAATCTCTCGGGCGCGGGCCCACTTCAGAAAATGCCGGGCGGCGCTCAGCGCGCCTGCCGAAAGCCGGGGATTGTCCGCGAAATAGGCGCGGACGAGGGTGTGGTCCTCGGCTTCGGCGCGGCCGCCGACCGGAGAGTTCGAGGGGGAGTTCATGGGGATGTCCTTCTGCAGTTGAGAGCAGAGGCATCATTATTATCCAAAGCGGGAACCCGAAAATGAAACGCCAGAACAACAGCTTGAAACCCAGAACTCAGCATAACGCTGACGCGGCATATTATGTCCTGGATTACCTCGCCCATTCCTTCCCGGTGCAGCTCTACGAGCCTTTCACCGACAGCGAGGGCAACCTCTCGTCGCGCCCCGTCATGCGCGACGGCCAACCGGTGGAGTGCCGCGAAGCCGTCCGCCGTCGTGACGCGCTGATCGAAAAGCTGGCCTCGCTGCCGCCGGTCCCTGGTGCGCTCGACCAGATCGTCCAGCGCTTCGGCACGGATCTCGTGGCCGAGGTCACGGGGCGTTCACGGCGCATCGTGCGCAAGGGCGAAGGGCCTTCGGCACGGCTCGTGGTGGAGAACCGGGCCGGAGCCGCGAACCTAGCGGAAACCCAAGCCTTCATGGATGACGAAAAACGTATCCTGATCTTCTCGGATGCCGGCGGCACCGGGCGCAGCTATCACGCCGATCTCGGGGCGAAGAACCAGCGCTTGCGGGTCCACTACCTCTTGGAACCCGGCTGGAAGGCAGATGCGGCGATTCAAGGTTTGGGCCGCACCAACCGGACCAATCAGGCGCAGCCGCCGCTCTTCCGGCCGGTCGCCACCGATGTGAAGGCGGAGAAGCGGTTCCTGTCGACCATCGCGCGCCGTCTCGACACGCTTGGCGCCATCACGCGCGGTCAGCGCCAGACCGGAGGGCAGGGGTTGTTCCGCCCCGAGGATAACCTCGAGTCTCCTTACGCCCGCGACGCCCTGCGCCAGCTTTACCGCCGCATCTATCGCGGCGATCTGGCGGGCTGCTCGCTCGGGGCCTTCGAGGATGCCACTGGCCTCAGCCTGACCGATGACAACGGGCTGAAGGACGATCTGCCGCCGATCACGACCTTCCTCAATCGCCTACTGGCGCTGACGATCGACATGCAGGCCGTGCTGTTCGCGGGTTTCGAGGAGCTTCTCGACCAGCGGATCGAGGGCGCTATCGCCGCCGGGGTCTACGATCTCGGGCTCGAGACGCTCCGTGCCGAGAGCTTCCGGGTGACCGACGCACGCGTCATCTACACCCATCCCGGCTCCGGCGCCGAAACCCAGCTTCTCACCATCGCGGAAAAGCGCCGCAATACGCCGACCTCGCTCGCGGATGCACTCGATTGGCTGGATGACCCGAAGGCACGGTGTCTCATCAACAGTCGCTCGGGACGCGCCGCGGTGCAGGTGCCCGCTACCAGCCTGATCCTGGATGATGGCACCATCGAGCCGCGCCTGCGGCTGATCCGTCCCACGGATGCCAGCACAGTCCCGGCCAGGATCATGGAGGACACCCACTGGCTGGAGGCCGACCGCGCGGCCTTCGCCGCCGCTTGGACCGCGGAACTGGCCGAGGTGCCCGAGTTCGCCGAGTCCACCCTGCACATCGTGGCAGGTCTGCTTCTTCCGATCTGGAAGCAACTTCCCCAGGATGAAACCCGGGTCTATCGCCTGCAGACGGATGACGGCCAGCGCATCATCGGGCGCCGTGTCTCGCCCGCCTGGGTCGCGACCACGCTGGCCAAAGACGCGCCCAAACTTTCGGCAGCGCAGGTCCATGCCCTCGTTCTGGAGGGAAAGATTGTCGTGCGCCTGGCCGAAGGGATGGAGTTGTACCGTTCGCGCGTCATGGGTGTGAACCGGATCGAACTGTCGGGTTTCTCGGAGGCCGCCAGGGATCGGCTCAAGGCCGATGGCTTCTTCTCGGAAATCATCAGTTGGAAGCTTCGCCTGTTTTGCCCGACGGACTCCAGCGGTATCGCTATACTGGATCGTCTGCTCGCACGTTATCCCGTCGCAGGACTACATGATCGAGGGGGCTGCTGAGCCATGTATTCCGAGACCGAAGACCTCGTGCGCGATCTGGCAGAAAATGCCGAAGGCGTCTGTCGTGCCTACTTGTCCAAGGGGAGGCGGGAAGGATCCTACTGGATCGTGGGCGATCTGCAGAACAACCCCGGCCGGTCGCTCTTCGTGCGGTTGACGGGCCCTGCGTCGGGGCCGGGGGCAGCGGGCAAGTTTACGGATGGGGCCACAGGCGAGCATGGCGATCTCCTGGACATCATCCGCGCCCGGACGGGGATCACGCGCTTCCCCGACCTTCTCGTCGAGGCCCGAGCGCATCTTGGCCGTCCGCAGTCGGTTCTCCTTGATGCGACCGCTCCGAGGAAGTCCAAGCGCTCGGGTGGCACACCAGCGGCGGTGCGCCTGTTTGCAGCCTCCGTGCCGGTCGCAGGCACGCTTGCCGGCACCTACCTCCGTTCCCGAGGCATCACCCAATTCGGCGCGAACGGCGCCTTACGCTTCCACCCGAAGTGCTGGCATCGGGAAGAGGGGCAGACCCGGAGCATCCCCAGACCGGCGATGATCGCGGCGGTTACCGATGGGGCAGGGGCCTTGCAGGGCGTGCATCGCACCTGGCTTTCGCCTGACGGGCAGGCGAAGGCGGCGGTGAATCCTCAGCGTCGGGCCATGGGTCACCTCCTCGGCAATGCCGTCAGGCTGACCCCGCAGGATGACATCCTCGTCGTCGGTGAAGGCATCGAAACCATGTTGTCCCTGTCCGAGGCGATCCCCGGTCTGCCCGTCTGGGCGGCGCTCTCGTCGGGTCACCTCGGGGCCGTTCGGCTGCCGGAGGGGTTACAGCGCCTTTACATCGCGATCGATCGCGATCCGGCTGGATGCCAAGCGGCGGAGAGGTTGAGCGCCAGAGCCTCCGAGGTCGGGGTGCCTGTGCGGGTGCTGGAACCGGGGCTCGGGGATTTCAACGATGATCTCCGGGCGAGTGACAAAGACGCGCTGTGCCGGCATCTGGCAGGTCAGATCGGGCCAGAGGATCGGCATCGCCTGCTAGGCTGAGCTGCATCGCGCAGGGGAATGTCTGGGAGGGCGGGGCAGGGGGCTGCATCCCAATTGTGGCACTGGATCGTCGTCCTCACCCCATCCCGGGCCGTGCGCATCCACCCGTCAGCCCTGCGCGGCCTTCAAGAGATGGGCAGGCCGTCAAAGCGGTTGCCCCTGCAAGGTCGGCAGGGAACCCATTTCCGCCGGCGGCAGAGCCGCCTTTGCATCGCGAGACAAATAGCTTCGCTGCCGACCTCCTCCACGCTGTTCCGGCCCCGGTGCAGCCGGGGTGAAGGGGCAACCGCCCCGACGGCTCGGGTCTGCCCATGAAGGCCGCGCGGGATGACGCGCGGACACGGAAAAACCCGGAGGCAAGAAACCGATGACGATCCACACCCGCGATGACGCGTATGAGCCCGCCCATAGCGCATCCCAGACCGCCCATGCGCTCGACGAACTCCAGCTCTACGGCTATCGCCCCTTTGACGAGCCCGATCCGCGCCCGATGCCCGATGGGCAGCGCCTCGCCGTCGCCGTCGCCGACATCTTCGACGCCCTCGTCGCGACCCTGGAAGACACCCGTATGGAACCCGACCTCGAAGAGGTGCTCTGGGGCCAGGTCAACCTCTTCCACCGCGCCACGGCCCGGATCGAGCGGTCGCTCGATGAGAACGAGCAGGCGCAGCGCCGCCTCCAGCGCGAGCAGGACGGCTCGGAGGTGAAGTCTGTCGAGCTCGAGCGCCTGACGGCCGAAGGCCTGACCCTCGTCGAACGACGGGGCTGCATGGACATGATGCGCGATCACGCCGCCACCGAGTTCGTCCATCACACGGGCTCCACCTGGCGCCCCCGCACCGGCTCGATGGTGAACCGCCAGCACATGACCGCGGCGCTCATCGACAGCCGCGATTTCCTGGCCGCCAAGCGTCGCGCAGAAACCGAGGTGATGCTGCCTGCAGGACCCAAGGTTGCCCTCACCGGCGGGACCGATTTCAACAATCACCGCCTGATCTGGGGTAAACTCGACCAGGTCCGGACCAAGTATCCCGACATGGTCCTTTTGCACGGTGGTAGTCCCAAAGGCGCAGAACTCATCGCCGCCAAATGGGCCGAAGCTCGCGGCGTGACGCAGGTCGCCTTCAAGCCTGACTGGACCAGGCACGCCAAGGCCGCGCCCTTCAAACGAAACGATGCGATGCTGGATGTATTCCCGGTCGGGGTCCTCGTCTTCCCCGGAACCGGTATCCAGGAAAACCTCGCCGATAAGGCCAGGAAGCTCGGCATCCCGGTCATGAAGTTCGAGAAGGGGGCGTGAGCCCCCGACTTCAATCCGGGACAGAACATTGTGGAAACGTCGAAGAACGCTTGATATTGTGGCATGGAGAGAGGCGCCAACAACATGTTCGACATATCGCAGCAAATGGAAGTGTTCCCGACGACGGTCGATCTCAAGCGGATCGATCCGTCTCTCAACATGCGGCGCTTCTATCGAATGAGCGTTCAGCCAGACCTGTTTGGCGGTGCCTGCCTCGTGCGGGAATGGGGCCGTATCGGGTTTCGAGGACAGATGCTGGTCGAACGGCATGATGACGAGGGCAGGGCGGTCAACGCACTGATGAAGCTGTCGGCGACGAAGAAGCGGCGCGGGTACAGGCTACTCGGCGATAGTTGAGAAACGGCCCATTGCCGCCCTGCGCCGACACATCGATTGTTGCGCTGCAGCTTCACGAGACCAGTCGTTCGTGCATGGCGGGGCATTTTCTGATGGGGTTGATCGCCGCGCGGGACATTCCGGACCTTGTCTGCCTCGTCAAACGCTGCAACGCGGTTTTCGCCAGACCGATCACTCGCTGCAGATGCAGAAGCGGGAGCAAGTGGAACTTCCGTTATTCCAGAAGAATCCACCGGTTGCCCAGCCTGGGTCTGAGAGTGTGCCTGCACCAGCTTCGGACGACATATACGCCTTTCCAGACGCTGATTGCGCCGCCTGCCGCATGATCGCCGCCATGGCCAGAAAGCGATAGCAGTTATCAGAATCGTGTCTGACCGAGAAAGCGACGCGCTTACTCGAACTGCCCAGTCTGCGTGGTCCGGTCATTCGCCTTAGGGATATCCCTTATGGCCCTCCTTTTGCCTTGAGGATAGAGCCCGCCCGGCACCACGGAAGGACCTCACCGATGCTCGATCGATTTGCCACGGACCCCGGCCTTGCTGAAACACGGGTTCAACAACCCTTCGGCGTCACGGGCTACAAGGACATGAGAACGCGGCTGGCCGAGGTTGCGACCACCGGATTCTGCATCATCATCAATCACACGCCGCTGGGATCGCAGTATTTCGACAGCACCTATCCGGAGGCATGGCAAACGGAATATACTGACAAGAAGTATCTCTGGTCCGATCCTGTCATTGTCTCGGCGATGTTGGCCCGGGACGGGCTGCGCAGATGGTCTGACATCACGATGCCGGACATCAGGAAGGTTCTCCCGGCCGCCGCCAGGTACGGTCTCAACTTCGGCGTCATGATGAGCGCCACGCGCGGTACGAAAAAGAGCCTCCTGTCGGCCGCCCGGCATGATCGCGAGTTCTCCGACGATGAGATCAACGAAGTGCATGAGATGTTTCACAGGATCATCGAACACAGTTCAGATCCGCTCAGGCTGTCGGCGCGGGAGATCAACGTGTTGAAATGCCTTGCGCTCGACATGTCCCAGGACGAGATCGCGTCCAATCTGGGGATTTCCGTTCCGACGGTGAAAGCCCGGCTGAAATCGGCCCGGAAAAAGGCCGGTTCGGAGACCAACTATCGGTTGCTGGCGAAAGCGATGCAAAGCGGCTTGCTGTAGATCCTTCGGTTAACCGCTGCCCAAACTGCGCCATCTATGCCGCAGCGCGGTTCGTCATGAGAACCATGCGCCGCGAGGACGAAATCTGCGGCTTCGGGAGTTCACCTTGTCCGGGCAAACCGACCGCTGCGATGACGGTCGTGGCCCGGGAGTGGCAGAACTTCGAAGGTGGCGTAGTCTCCGGGTGACTCGAGACCCAGCAAACCGGCGGTGGCAACCCCCGAGGAGATTACACAAAGAGCCAGATTGCCGACGACGCGACCTTTCCGTTCCCGGGCGACGAACCGGGTTTGCGATGGCGATCCATTCCTCGTTTGGGCCGTTCGGCCCGGCTTGCCGTGTGTTCTATTTTGGTTATATTGAATACATGTAGAGCCGCAGGAGGTGCCATGCCCCGTACCACAACCATGACAGTTCGCGTCAGTGGCGCGCTCAGCGATTTCGTCGCGGCCAATACCGGTGACGATGGCGCCTATGAGAATGTCAGCGAATATATCCGTGACCTGATCCGTCGCGACAAGGAACGCGTGGAGGCGGAAGCCTTCGATCGGCTGAAGGCCGAACTGGCCCACGCCTTTGCCGCGCCGGAGGAGAGCTATCAGCCCCTGACGGCGGGTGACGTGATCGCGCGGAACCGGTCCTGACCCGGTGCCCGCCATCCGTATCCAGGAGGCGGCCTCCCACCGCCTCGACGAGATCTACCGCTACACCCGGGACAGGTGGGGTGAGGACCAGGCCGGGAAATACATCACCGGCCTGTTCGCGGCTTTCGACAGGATCGCAACCCATGGTGTCCTTTCAAAACCGATCCCCGCCGAATTTGGCGTGGAAGGGTTCTTCTTTCGGTATGAGCACCACTTCGTCTATTGGCGCCATCTCTCGAATGGCGATGTCGGGATCGTGACGATCCTGCACGAACGGATGCATCAAGTCGGCCGCTTTCGGGATGACTTCGGCACCGGCTGAAGGGTCCGGATTCGAATTGGCGTCGAACATGCACAGGATTTCGCCTCACATGTGGGGCCCTTTGACGCCGGAAAAGGAGAACATTTGTCCTTGGCGTCACACCCGTTGTCAAAGCGACCGGGAACCAGCCCGAGGCGATCGGATGCCGGTTTGCGGCTTCCAACGACAATCGGTCGCGTTGAGCCCTGTCAGTCTGTTCGCCGAGCAGCGTGAAACGAGTGGCGGCGGAGTTGCGTGTTGTCGACGGGTAGGGAAGCTTCACGGTTTGCGGTCGAAGGTCTGCCCTGGAGAACCGGCGGCACTGACCGGGCGGTCCCCCTTCATCCGGGTGAGATCCGGACAGACTGCGCCGCAGCTGTTCTGTGATACCACCCCATGAAGGACATGCGGACAGTCCTTTGCGATGATCTGCAGCGCACCGGCAAGCGAGGTGTTGTGCCCGACCAGTTCGATGAAGCGCCGCTTTGGGTAACGGCCAAAGCGCCCGCAGGTTTCACAGGCGACTGTTACCGTCTCCAGCGGATAATCCCATGCGCGCATAATTCCCCTTCAGGTTGTTTTATTCGGCCGCGTCGATCACGCGGAGGCACCCGCTACACTCGCCCAGTCTGACCCATGGTACTCGCTGGGTCCAGCCCCGCCACCAAGCGGCAACGGGGCAGGGAGAATGCCGCGAATGATCGCCGGGATCGTCACCCGCCGCGTGGGGCCGCTTCGCCGGGTCCGAAGATTGCCCTCATCTGGCGCGCGTAGAAGGCCCGCGTGATCGTGGCCCGGTTGCCGGCGTGGCCGTGATAGGCCGACTTGCCGCTTGCGAGCGGCAGACCGGCCCAGATGTGGGCCAGCCTGTCCATGAAACCGGCAAGCGGCAACCGGCCGCCGATGACGTCGTCATACCCGGCATCGGCCAGGAGCAGCGCCGCCATGCGGTCCTGGGTCGCGCGATCGAACCGCGTGCCGTCCGGCAAGCTGAGCCGTCTCTGCAGCGCGACCAGTGTCGAGGGTATGATCTGGAACCGGCCGATGGCGTGATGCTGACCGGGCGTTGCCCGGATCCACCGCTTGATCTGACCCAGGGTCAGCGCGGTGGGTTTCGCGGGTGGACGACGCCGGGCGCTGCCATGTACGGCGTCGTACCCGGCGCGCGGGGATTCCGCCAGGGCGATCAGCGCGTAGAGCCGGTCCAGCTTCGAACCTTCGGGCAGGCGGAACCGGTTCAGGTCCGGTCGCGCCTTGCCGGGCCGGTCCCGCTCGAACCTGTCCATCGCGACCCAACCGGATTGCGCTCCGAAGCCGCCCCATTCATCCGGGGCAGGGGCGCGGGCAACTCTCACGCCCGTCTGGCGGGCCGTGGAGGCGTCGACCGAACTGAAGCTGCGCCATTCCCCGGCGATGGCAGGACCGCCCGTCAGCGGGGCCGTCAGCAGCCCCAGTGCGAGGCCGAGCGCCACCCGGACGGGGAAGGGAGCGGCGGCGCTGCGCGCCTCTTCGTTCGCGGGCGTCCGGCCGATGCACCCCTGTCGGGATTGCCCGGGCGACGCCAATTCGGCCCTTCGGGCCTCATGAAAGGACCACACATAACGCAGCAAGCTGCAAATCAGCGTAAGACGCTGCTTTAAAACGCAAATCAACCGTTTCGCCGAATTGCCACTGGCAGCACCTTGTAAAACCCTTATTTTCAGGCTTCTGCCAGTCCTATTGGCAGTCATTGGCAGTGGATTGGCAGCCATTGGCAGCGAATGGCAATGAGTTTTGACGCCGCTCATCGCTCGATCTCCCGGCCTTCGTTGGTTTTGCAGGCATCGGGTCCGCGCTCCAACTCCAGCCGGGTCGCGGTCAGGAACGCCTCTTCCTTCTGCAAAAGCCCGTCCCGGTCGTCGGCACTCAGGATGGAAGAGTTTTCGTAAATCTGATCTATCACGGTTTCCGACAGTTCCCGCAATCGAGGATCGTCATTGTCAGAGTCCTTCAACAAGGCGGAGATCAGCAGGCGGGTCATCTTCATCTCGGCGACCGCCAGTTCACTCATCTCCCGGATGGCCCTGGACTGTGTCTTCAGAACAGAAAGTATGCGCTCATCGGATGTGGGTTGATCGGGGGCCACGGGCGATGCCTGTTCGGAGAGATCGCGCACCTGGTTCTTCAAGGTGGTGATAGCGACGTCGAGCGCCGAGGGACGGTTGCGATCAACACCCTCGATCAGCCCCCTGGCTACGGGTCCGAGTAGGATGCGGATCTCTTGAGGGGTCTGTGTCATCGAGTCAGTTCCTTGCCGCGTACCAGTTGTTGTTCTGCATAGGTTTCGATTGCCTTCACCTTGTCAGAGATCTCCTTTGCTCGTTCCGGACCGCCAAAGAGGTCCAGCTGGTGGGCCTTGCCGTCCCTGTCGGGTTCCGTCCTGACCTGTTCCCTGGCCTGCTCCCTGGCCTGCGGTTTGGCATCTTCCCGTGTCTTCTCCTCCTCGGGCCGGGAGAGCCCGTTTCCGGCATGCCGGCCATCAATCCAGGCGTCGAGGGCAGTCTGGCGAACACCTGTCTGCCTCTCGATGTTCCTTGAGAGCTTGTCGGGATCGTCGGTGAGCAGTACCGCTCCATCACGCGCCCGGCTGATTTCCACGTAGAAGCTTTTCTGGGTTACCAGCTTCTCGCTATGCCGCATGGCAACGATCACGTTGTCGATACTCTCCCCCTGAACCGCATGAGCGGTGGCGGCATAATCAAGCTCGACACCCCGGCTGGCGAGGCTGTCGGTGGACAGCGTAATCGTCTCGTCGTCCCTGGTCTTTACACGGAACGCTCCCTCATAGGTTGCAATAACCTTGGCGCGCATACCATTGGTGATACCGCTCTCCGGGTCAGGGATCCGGAACCGTACAAGGTCACCGGCAGAGATGGCCCGACCTTCCTTCTCATAGGCCACAAGAGCCTTGCCCAGATCACGCTGGTTGAACTTTACGGAAAGAGGAAGGGGGATCTGCTCGCCGTCTGTTTCCCGCGTCACTATCAGTCTGTTTTTCTCGGCGTCGACTTCCGATACTTCGTAGAGAGAATTTTTCTTCAGGCCGAAATCTCTGCTGGTGACCACTGCCATGACCACATCGCCAACTTGAAAGCTGCGCGCGTCGGCCAGTTGCGCCAGGGTCAGTTGCCGGTTGGTGAGACCATGAAGATGAAGCTCCTCACGCGCGACCGTTTCATCCATGATCAGAGATTCCCGTACCACCGAGCTGACAATATGACGCGCTCTATTGGTGAGGGTCAGGATTCGGGTATTTTCCTGTTCGGAGGGGGTAAGACTGAGATAGCGTTGGGCGGCCTCAAAGGCCGGGTCCTCGACCTGCTGAACATTGTCTCCGAGCCGTTCGAAAGCCGCCCTAATCTCGCCTTGCATGGCGTGAAGGACAGCTTGTTTGAGATCGTCATCCCGCTGACGACGCACCTCATCCATGACCGCGGTCCGCATTCCCGCCTTCTGCAACTGATCGAAGATCCGGCCGGCGGCTACGGAATCCAGCTGCTTGGTGTCGCCCACCAGGACCACGCGGGCAGCATTGGTGCGTTCGGCATAATCCATAAAGGTGCGCATGTCCTGGGCCGAGGCCATGGACGCTTCATCGAGGACAAGGATTGTACGGCTGTTGTCCACATCCTGCGGATGGTAACGTTCGGCCGTGACCACCTTCGCCAGCGTTTCGGCCTGTCCGAGTACCTTTTTGAGTTCACCAACAGCCTGGTGGCTTGGTGCATAGCCCCGGACCTCATATCCGCTCTGACCGGCATAGTGAGACAAGCGGTTGAGGGCTTCTTTTGCGCTTTCCAGCATGAAGGTCTTGCCGGTACCTGCGTAGCCCTGAACTCCGACATAGCGGCCATCGCCCGACAGCATCGTGATGATGGCCTCTTTCTGACCAACGCTGAGAGTGCGGACTGCATTCAACTTTCGCTCCAGATTGCTGACGCCACTACGACCGGGTTCCGCTTGTAGCTCCGGCCCGGCGGTCTTGCCGGCTTCGCGCCATGTGGTGAGTATGGACAGCTCCAATGCGACCGAAGCCTTGTCGGTAAGGGTCTGTTCATCCTTCCCGCCGGCAAAGAGGTGGCCGTCTTCAATGCGTCGATTGATTTCCCGATCGAGATCGTCAAATCCGGATCCTCTGGAGAACGACATTGCAGCCATCGTAAGATCAGCCCTGCTATATGCCGCTTCCCTCTCGCTAACGTGTTCAATCGCCCGCGAGACAGCCTGAACGGTGTCGTCTTCAGGTCTCCGAAACGCACCCTGAACCCGCGCATGCAGGGCTGTCATCCGGATCCCGGTATTTTCCGCAATGTTGCGCTCCAGCGCGGCGCGGTTGTCAGTCAGAAGTATCGCCTCTTCGCGTGCCCTGCTGATCTCGACGTAGAACCCCTTCTGTGTGGCCAGGCGGTCACCGCCATTCATGGCGACTATCACCCGATCCACCGTCTCACCCTGCACCGAGTGGGCAGTTGCCGCGTAGTCATGTTCCAGTCCACGCGCTCCGAGGCTCTGCGCATCGACCTGCAACTGCCGGCCCGCGCGGGTTTCCAATCCTATGCTGCCATTCCCGATCGACGTAATCCTGGCGCGCTCGCCATTGATCAGGTCGCTGGACTTGTCCGTGATCCGCACCCGGACGGCCTCACCAACGGCCAGTTCCCGAATCTCGGGCCGATAGGCTACAAGAGCCGTGCCCAGGGCACGCCCTTGAAATGTCATGATCAGTGGCAGGTTGATATGTGCGCCATCTGTTTCACGCCTGACCCTCAGGCTATTGGCTTTGCAGTCTGCCTCGTCGACCACATAAAGCACATTTCTTTGCAGCCCGTGTTCTGCATGGCTGACGACGGACTGAAGCACATCGCCGGAGGAATAGCTCCGCGCATCGGCCTTTTCGACATCGGTCATGCTGCGCGGCACAAGCGCGGAGACCGGATAACCGTCCCGTGACAGGCTGCCTTCCTCTTTCAGACCGTCGCGGACGGCGGCGTTGATTTCTGCCCGGGAGGCGTTGGTCAGCGTCAGAATCCGTGTCTCAAGCCGCTCCTCATGTGAAAGGCCCAAAAACGTTTCCGCCGCCGCTTGCCGGGGGTTTTCCACCTTACGGATGCGGTTTCCCAGCCTGGCGAAGGCATCGGAAATGTCGCCCCGCACGGCATCGTAAACAGCCGCGCGCAGATCGTCGTCCCGCTGTCGCCTGATGTCATCCATCAGCGCGGTGCGCATCCCCGCCTCCTGAAGCTGTGCGAAGGGCTGACCGGCGCTCACCGCGTCAAGTTGTTTGATATCGCCGATCAGAACAACCCGTGCCGCATTGGTGCGCTCGGCGTAATCCATGAAGCTGCGCATATCGCGGGCAGAGGCCATGGATGCCTCATCGACCAGAAGGATCGTACGGCTGTTATCCACCGTCTGCGGATGGGTCCGTTCACTGATTACGACGCTGGCCAGGGTGGAAGTTCGGTCGATCACCGATCCCAGCTCCCTTGTGGCCTGAAGGCTCGGAGCATACCCTCTTACCGTATATCCCGCCGACACAGCGAGCTCATTGAGCTTCCGGATCATGTGGGTCTTCCCGGTTCCAGCATAGCCCTGAACCCCGACATACCGGCCTGCGCCGGAAAGGGATGTTTCAAGAGCGGATCTCTGACCGACCGTCAGGGCCAGCTCGTTCTCCGGGGCCGCAGCCAGGTCGGGCGTTCCAGGTTTGCCACCACCCAACCCGAGATCCAGCCCGGTGGATTTTTCCGCCCGTCGCCAGGTCTTGATGATCGAGTTTTCGACGGCAACGGTTGCCCGGTCTGTCAGGTGTTCACCTTGCTTGCCATTCGCATAGAGCTTGCCAGAGGCCAGGCGCCTGTCTATCTCCCGGTCTACCTCCTCGATGTCGGACCCTTCGGAAAACCGCAAGGCTGCGGTAAGCAGCACATTCCGCTCATATACAGACTGGCGTTCACTCACATGATCAATCGCCCTGCTGACAGCTCTTGCGACGTCAGTTTCGGCCTCTTTCACTTCGTCTTTCTGCGGCGAGGTGATGAGGTTCTTCATCCAGGCGACGATTTCGGCAAGGCGTGACTGCTCCCCGATCACGCCATGCTCTTCAGCCCGGTCATAGCGTGCCTCTCTCTGCATCGGGACGGGGGCCTGGTTCTCGAGCCGACCCCGCTCGATCAAATCCTTTGACAGACCAAACCCTATCGCTTCCTTGCGCCAATCTGCGCGTAGGCTCTCCCGGTCCAGATCCCGATGTTTGGCGGCGCGGGTTGCAAGGGTAGCCTTTTGGGCTGTGGCGGCGGAATACTCGACGCCCTTGCTGTCGAGAGCCGCGATGATCTCCCTGCGCCGCGTCGAGAATTGCTCGGCCACCTCTTTAGGGATACCGCTGATATTGACCTCACCGTATTTGCCGCGTTCGGTCGCGATCCCAAGCTCCGTCATCCGGGCCTCGAACCCGGAGCGGTAAATCTCGGTGATGAGTTTGCGGTTGTTGAACAGTTCTTCGTTGCGCAGCGCGGTGTATTCGCCCTTTTCGTTGAGAACCATGTTCGCGATCACTGCATGGCTGTGCAGGTTCGGATCGAGCGCGCGCGACGTGTCATGGCGATAGATCCCGGCAATGATCCCCTCGCCGCTGGTCGTGACGATCTCACCCTCCTCCTGATAGCGCGTCCTGACGAACCGTCCTTCCACCACCTCCATCGCCTTGCGCACCGCCGCGTCATGGGCCTCGACGATGCGTTGATCGCCAATGACCAGAGCCGCGATGGAGGCCGATTTCGAGGCAGAGAAAGTCAGGTCGATGCCGGGACGATGCAGGCGTTCGCCCTCGACATAGCGGCCCATGAGCCGCCCGTCGGGGGTCTGGCCGTCCAGCAGTTCCGCGAAGCGGGCATCGTCCACGGGCCCGGTCAGGCCGATCGCTTCGGCAGCCTTGCCGAACCAGGCGGTTGCATTCTTTCCCTCGTCCGAGCCTTCCTTGTAGTAGCCTTCCTGCTGGTAATACCCGCTGGCGGCGGCACCGGTCGAGACGGTGGAGATCGACATCATGAGCGGTCTGCTCCTTTCAGCAGCACTTCAATGTACAAGGCTCTCGATGCGGCACTGGCGGGCGGCACCGGGTCCGGTTCGGGTAACGGGAGCCGTGGCTGAACCGGGATTGCCGGCGGGGCAGGGGAGGGCACCGCGCCCTCCGGCACCGCGTCGGGGCCGCATTCCGCCATCGCGGGCTCGGGCACATCCGGGGGCGCTGCAACCGGCCCCGTCTTATCCGGCCCCGTCTCACCCGACAGTGCTTCCTCGGGCCAGGGCAGGCGGAGCTTGTCCCGTGCGCGCCGGCCGGTCTGGCCGTCATTGCGGGCGAAGGCGTCGAGCGGATCGGGCGGGGCGATCTCCACGATTTCCAGCCCGCGCGCACGGCCACTGGAAAAATGCTCCCAGTACCAGTCCCGGTCGGAGCGCGCCGACGCGTCCCCGATCCCCTTTGCCCCGTCGGGGCGTACCCGGTCGAGCCAGCGGTAGAACTCCGCCTTCTGCTCCTGCGCGGGCAGGCCGGCAAATCCCCTGGTGGGCCGGGTGCCCTCGCTCAGATCCGCGTTGATCGCCTGAACGTCCATGCCGCCCCGGTCGAAACCGGGGCCGCGATAGGGGATCAACTTCGGCGCCCGGGCCGTGGTTCTGACCGGATCGAAACGGACCATCGCGGTGGGTGCGTCATAGGCGGGCCGGAAATAGGCCACGAATTGCGGCAGCGACTGGATTTCCGCCGGGGTGACGATCGGGCGTTGGGTCCGGCGCCCGACAATGCCCACGCCGTCGCGCGTGTCATGGGCGCCCAGCGTCAGGTTCTCGGTCATTTCCACAACGTCTTCTTCGCCAAGCGAGCGGGACGACCGTTGCGCGGTGGCGAAATCCGGCGTGTTGAACACCACGCGATTGTTGAGAACGCCTGAGATCGTCTCGGCCGCCTTCTCGCCGTAAAGATCCTCAAGCTGCGAGAACACCTGGTAGCCGACGACGAAGGCGCCGCCGAACTGCCGGATTTCGGCGAGCGAACGGGGCAGGAACGGCAACCTGTTGAGCGTGGGAACCTCGTCGAGAAAGAACCAGACCTTGGGGTCGCGGCTTTCCGGCGTGGTCATCAGCGCATTGGCCGCGACCTCGAAGAGCGTCGAGACGATGTTGCGGGTCGCGGCCGAAAGCTCGGCATTGCCGGTCAGGAAGACGAAACCGGGGCGTTCGTTTACGACCCAGTCGCGGATCGAGAACGGCTCGCCATCGTCGCGCAGATATTCCAGGAACCGCAGCTCGGTGATCATGTTGGCGCGGATCGAGGCCGATGTGCGGGCGACGTGGTCTCCGAAGAAATGCGCGCCCGGCGTGGACTGGACGATCCGCGCCAGATCATCCGCCGGCATGGTCATGATCGCGTGGCGCAATTCCGCGTTACTGCCCTTGCCGGCCTTGGCCAGCTCGCGCGCCGCATACTGGAACACCAGTCGCGCCGATTGTGTCCAGAACGTCTCGAGGGCACCGGGATGATCCGGGATCATCACCTCGGCGATCTGCGCGAAGCCCTCGTTGGTGCTGACCTCGTTGAAGGGCGACCAGCCCACGGAGCGCTCGTCGAACGGGTTGACGATGATGTCGGTGGCCGCATCGTAATGGTCACGCAGCAGGCCCCCCATGCGGTCGTAGACAATGGCGCGCCCGCCGGCGGCGCGGATCGTGTTCAGAAGTTCGTGCATGGCGTTGGTCTTGCCGGTGCCGACGGTGCCGGTGATGCCGATCTGCGCTTCCACCGCGTTCGGTGGAAACTCGATGCCCGCCAGCGTGTAGCGCGGTCCCTGCTTCACGCCCTGGCCGAACTTCTTCTCATAGGCCCGCCATTTCCGGTACGACCAGGACTTCAGATGCCGTGCCGACACCAGCCGGGCGCCGCGGACATGCTCTTCCTCCTTCAGCGACCGGCCCACGACAATGAACACCGCGAAGACCAGCGCGAACGCGACCGCCGTCGGGAGCAGGGCGAGCCAGACAAAGCGCCGCGCGTTGGCCTCATAGACCTCGTAAATTCCTCGCAGTACCGGATCGGCGTAGATTTCGCCCGCGCTGCGGGTCACGCGCCGGCCGTCCAGGTCGATATAGGTCAGTTCCCGGTCTTCCGTGCCGCGTCGCTCGACGTTGAAATCCGCGATCCACCAGGTCGCGGTCAGCCTTACCTTGTCGATCTCGTAATTCTGCCAGACCAGCCAGACATAGACGGCGGTGAACACGGCCGCGGCGACGGACAGGGAGTATTTGACGACCTGGGTCGCCATGCGCGTCCAGTGTTGAGTTGTCTGCCCGCCTCTGACAATCTGTGTGGGTCTTCTGTTGCGCATTATGTGGGAATCCCTCGTTCCGGTCGCAGCAGGCGCAGGAAATGCTGACGTCCAGCGAAGACACCACGGCGACCTTTGTGGGAATCCCAATCTCCAGGCAGGGTCGCCGTGGCCTTTGGTGCGCCAACTTCTCCGTCGGATGCTGCCGTACTGATAAGCGATGTTATGGTAAATAAGTCAGAATTACTGACCCGGTTCAGCAGCCCTTGGCCACCTTCGCGCGCTCCAGAACCGCCGCCCGTTCCGAGATCGCCAGCATCCGGTTATAGGCCTGCGGATCGACCGACGCGCCGCCCGTCGCGGCGGTGGCCGAGCCGGCCAGCGCCGTGGCCGTGCCGACATTGCGGATCGCCTGCACCGATCCGGCTTTGGTGAGTGCACCGGCGCCGGCAACGCTCAGGCCCGCATCCAGCAGCCCCAGCGTCAGGCCGGCCCTGCGGCTGCGTGCGCGTTCGGCCCGGTCGATCTCGCCCGCCTGGGCGTAAAGTGTGGTCAGTTCCGCATCGAGCGCGGCGCAGCTCTGGCCCAGATCGGCCTTGGTGGGCTGCCGGGCGGATGCGCTCGCCACGCTCGACAGGCCGTTCATGGCCGTCACATTCGTAGTCGTCTGGCTGCCGCCGCCGAAACAGGCGGACAGTATCAGGCAGGCCCCCAGGGCCGCCGCCGTGGTTTTGATGGAGTTCATCGGGTTTTCTTCGGTCCTTGAAATTCGGGCTTCCGGCCGTTTCGCGATGGGCGATGGCGGACTGGCGTTGCGCATGGTGTCCTGGCTATTGCTGCTGGCTGCCCTCTCCCTTGGCTTCCGTGATGGCTTCGAGCGCGGTGGCGCTCCCCGCGCCCCGGACGATGCCGCCGGGCCCGGCAAAGACCGGCGTGCCGGTGGCGCCGATGGCGCGGGCGAGCCGTGCCGCCCGTTGCAGATCCCGGTCCGCCACCCCGTTTTCGACCGCGCCCGCGATCTTTTGCGCATCGAAACCGAGACGGAGGATCACCCGGCGGACGTTGTCCGGGTTGGCGGGCTCATCGAGGCTCATCAGCGCGTCCGACACGGCGGCATAGGCCGCCTGCCCTTCCAGATGCCTCACCGCCAGCGCCGCCTTTGCCGCGAATTTCGAGGCCTCGCCCAGGACCGGGGTTTCGAGGATCACCATCTGCAAGTCCGGCAGTCGGGATTTCACCTCCCGCACCGCCGCATGGGCATGCCGGCAGTAGCCGCAATTGTAATCCTGGAATCCGACAAGGATCGGCTTGCCGGGATCCAGCCCCTCGAAGAGCTGCGGCGCCAGATCCCCGACCAGTTCCCTGTCGGTCGCGGTCCTGGCCGCCGCCTGCTGGGCTTCCAGCTTTTCGAACACTTCCAGAATGATTTCCGGCTGCTCGACAAGCGTCTGCCTGACCATGTCCCGGAAGGCCCTGTCCGGTTCGGCCGCGCCAGCGCCCATACCCGGCAGGGCCAGTGCCCCGGCCATCAACCACATCCTGTTTCCTGAATGCCGCATGTGTTTCCTTTTTCTGCCTCGTGGTTGTTTGTTCTGGGTTTGTGCGCCGACCCGGGCTAAATTCGGACCTCTTGCAGGAGAGCGTCGATGGAACGGACGAAACGCTACTGGATCGCGATGGCCGCAAGCCTCCTGGGCTATGCGGGCTTCCTGCTGGTGCTTCGCGCGTTTGGTGAGCCAGCCGACCCGGTGGTCCGCAACCTGCTGCTTGGGGCAGGTGTTTCCTGGCCGATCGCCTGGTTCTGCGCGCTGCGGTTTCCCGGCGCGCCAGGTCGCTGGCTGCGCCGCCGCTGGTATGTGGCGCTCTACCTGGCGGGCTTCATTGCCATTCCGGACTATTCCGCCAACCGGCTCACCATTGCCTATTTTGCGGTCGGCCTGCTGTGGTTCGCGGTCTGGTGTATCCGCAACCACGATCCAGACGCCGAGGATGATGGCGGAGTCTATGGCATCGGCAATCCTCATGCCAGTTCGTTGCAGCATATCCGTCGGATGAATGCTCCTCATGACGAACGGTACTGACTGCATCAGCCGTCCCTCTTGCGGCCGGTGAAGACATGACCGCCGATCCGGATATTTTCACTGTCGCGTTCCCGGCTCTGCTGCGCGAGCCATGTGGGAACGGGGTTGTCCTGTTCGCCCGCCGCTATATGGGCGGCCATGCCCTGCGGTGAATAGTAATGCGTGGCGCCGTCGGTCGGATCGGCGATCCGGCCTGCGGCAACGCCGTCCACGATCGCACCGATCCGCTCATAGGCCGGATCGCTCTCATCGAGGGTCATCGGCATGGCGTTGCCGCCGGTGCCGCTGTTCCACGCCGAGAACTGCTTGAGCTGCAGGCTGACTTCCGCCGGATTGTCGCCCCAGCGCGGGTCCGCAACCCGGTTCATGATCGTGTGGGCGACCGCAGCCTGCCCCAGCTCGCCCTGGTTGGCGGCCTCCCCGTAAATCGTCCGGATCATCACATCGCGGTCGTAATTCGAGAGCCCGTTGGCCGACCCGTTCCAAAAATTGGACAGCCCGTCGCCTATGGCAGCCTTCGTGTCTCCGACCTTTCCGGCCATCATCGGCACAACGCCGCCGTCGCGGTTTTCCCGAACGGTGTTTTCTGTCGAAGATGCGGCGTTTATCGCCTGTTCCTTGCCGGCATCGAAGGCGCCCTGCTGTATGGCGGAGACATTCTCGTGGACCTGTTTGTGCCGCCCCATGCGCGCCCGGTGTTCGGGTCCCGCCGAGGGCAGCGGTTGTGTCGATATGTCCTGCTCCGGCCTGGTGATCGTATAGGCGGCGGAGGTGTCCCCCTCCGGCGTCGTAAGCCCCAGCTCCTGCAGGAGCTGCGGCAGGACCTGCTCCACCGCCTGTTCCTGCCGTTTCACACCGGCGATGGACTTCGGACTGATCAGCCCTTCGATCTGCTCCTCGCTCAGCCCCGCCTCGCGCCATTCGTTCGAGATCGCGTCGGTGAGCTGCCCGTCATAACTGATGCCCTGCGCGTAGAGCTTCGATTCCGCCGAGGCCAGCGTGTCGGCCTCTTCGCGGGCCTGTGACCAGGCTTCCGCCGAGCGCTGTAGGTCCTCGAGGCTCCAGCGGTTGCCGCCGCTTTCGCTGCTGCTCTGGCTGCTTTGCTCGCTGGTCCGCCAGGAGTCCACCGTATCTGCGTATTTCGCTACGCTGTCGCTCAACCCGCTTTCGCGCGCCGCTTTCGTAAGCTGGGTAAAACTGTCTTGATCGTGACCGGCCATTTCCGCCGTCAGCCCCGCCCCGATGCCAAACAGCTCGGGCTTTCCGGCGAGGGCGATCCTGTAGGCCGAGTTGACCGAGATGCCGTTGCTTTTCGCGAAATCCTCAACCGCCTGATGGGTATTCCGGGCTTCCTCGGCATTGCGCATCCCGCGCGTTGTCGCCACGTCACTGGCGGCAGTGCTGCCCGTGCTGAGCTGCCGGCCGAAATCCGCGTAGCTTGCGGACAGCTCGTTCAGCCCGGAGGTCATTTCTTCGCGCGCCGCGTTCGCGGTCCGGATCGCGCTTTCCTTGCGGTCGGAAACCTCTTCGCGGATGGTCTGCCCGATACGTGCCGACATGCCGCCCGACGATTGGCCGGTACCGGTCGAGATCGTGCGCGATCCGTCCGGGTTCCGATGCGCCATCGCGCCGCCCGGCATCCGGTGCGTATGAAGCCCCGCGTCGTACAGGCCCGATGTATTCCACTTGTTCGCCGCGAAGTTGCTCATCGAGGCATTGGCCAGCTGGATATTGCCCGTTGCCGCTTCGCGGCCCGATTCAATCGCCGCGCCTTGCGAGACGTTGAGCATCGACGTCGCGAGCCCGGCCACCCGGCCGGCCCCGAACATGATGCCGGTGGCCAGGAACGGCACCGACATCATCAGGTAGCCCGCGACGGTGCCCACATCCTGTTCCACCGCCCGCACGGACAGATGGTTGGCGAAGGTAAGCGCATAGTCGATCGATGCGCCGTTATAGGACCCCATCGCCTCGCGGTAGTAGCCGCTCGCTGCCTTCAGGACGATCGAATGCAGGATAGCCGAAAGCGGATCCCAGGCGGCCAGCCAGACGAAGCCGCCGAAATACCCTTTCATCACCGTCCAGACCAGCGGCGTCATCATCATCAGCAGTGCCAGCGGAAAGGCCGCGTAGTAGATGGATTCGAACACGATCTTCAGCAGCGGAACCCATTTGAGCGCGGAGATCCCAACCGCGCTGTAGCTGGCCGAGGTCTGGGCTTCCGTGCGCGCGGCCTGGTAGGCTGTCATTGCCGCGTTGTTGCCCGATCCGGCGATGAGGTGCTGCACCGCATCGTCCATCGACAGCACCAGCATCGCCTGGCGAATGGTATTCGCGGCGCTGGAAGAGGTCATGCCGACGAAGGTCTGGAAGTCCGACAGGGTGTTGGTCATCTTTGCGACGGCCGCCGGCAGGTTGGTGGCCGGAGTGCCCACCGAGTTGGCTGCCGCCTTCTGGTAGAGGATATTCTGTACTTCGGCATTCAGGCGCTGACGGACCTGCGGCCAGCCCGATCCGCAGGTCCGCACCTGGTCGAGAACCGGATCGTAAAAGGCCAGCGCCTGCGGAAGATTGGCGCCGATATAGCTTGACAGGTTGCCCGCCTGGGCCAGCTCGCCGGTATTGACGATCCCGATATTCGAGCCGTCCACGAAGCAGTTTTCCATGAAGTTGACGAGGGTTTCCTGGATGACCGGCGAGACCGCCCGCCAGCGCGATGCCTGGCTCAGTATGGTTGCGCCGAACATCATTCCCGAGGACTGGTAGGCGAGGTCGTCGGGCGCGGCGAGCAGTGTTTCCATCTTTTTCGTGATCAGGTGCCCGGCCTTCGAGGTCTGCGAGCCGACGAAGGCCACCGACCAGGGCACGTTGTCCACCATGCCATAGATGCCGAGCGGCACGGTCGAATCGTGGATCACGACGCGGGCTTTCGGCCCGACACAGATCGCCGAAACAATCATGACGCCGATGAAATAGGTCAGCACCTGCCGCGCGGAGCCGAACACGGCCATCTGGAAGGCCGCCACCAGCACCCCGGCTGTGATCGCGGCCGAGAGCAGCGCCTTGAAATTGCCCGATCCGGTAAAGGCGGCGAGGTAGTTGAATATATCGTAGAGAAAATAGCCGCCGCCGACCGTGTAGACTTCGAGCGTGGGCATTACCGCTGCCCTCCGGAATTGTTCAGGACGTTCGCGAACACCGTGTTGGTCGAGGCTGCCAGTTCGGTTTTCGCCAGCGCCAGCCGTTCGAGATTGCGGATCGCTTCGGCATATTTGCGCTGTGCCGAGGCGCGGAAGGCCTGCAGTGTCTCGCGGGTCTGCCGCACCGCCGCCTGAAACTCCCGGTTGATGTCGCCGGCGATATCGACATTCGCCGCCGAGTTCAGAAGTTCCTGTACCGCTTCGTCGATATAGGCCATCGCCAGATCGACCGCGACCAGCTCGGCCATCGAGTTGATATCGTCCTGAACGAATTTGTACTTATAACTCCGGGCCGTAACCAGGTGCTCATAGATCGGAATCGAGGTCAGGTTGATCAGCGCCACCGCGGCCGCCGGCGGCGAGGTGTCGCTGGCGATCGCGTCAGACAGATCCCCGATCGCGCCGGCCGTGATCGCGAAGAGCGCATCATCAACTGAAATCGTCCGGTCCCGCAGAACCGGCTGCAGGCAGTCATTGGCCTCGTTGCAACGCAGGCTCTTGTAGCTGCCGCCTTCGACCAGCGCCCGTGCGGCATCGGCGGAGAGCGCGCGCGGCGGGATCGTCCGGTGCGACATGCCCTCGTCGTCATCCTCCCCGCCCACCGTGATGATGGTGCCGGTCAGCGTCATGAAGAACTCGGCGATCTTCACGTTCGAGGTCAGGAAGTTGTTCTTCTTGATCGCCTTCCAGGCATAATTGACATTGACCGGCACCTGCTCGGCCAGCGCACCCGAGGCGCGACCCAGCGTCGAGACATGCTGGCCGCCGGTGCCGCAGCCGTGGCGCGAAGCCACGCGGTCGGCAAAGCGCCCCGAGAACCCGCCGATGGTCTGGCAGATATGCTGCGATGCTCCGTCCATTTTCGGCCAGAGCGACGCGGTAAGAAGCTGGCCTGCTTCGCAGCTGTTGATATTGCTGGAATTGACCTGCTGGATCAGGTCGCGCAGCTTGGCGACGATTTCCTGCACCGATGGCGACAGGCTCTCCAGCGCCAGTTCGAAGGCAAAACCCGCCGCATTCTGCATGATCGCTTCCATCAGCGCGATCAGCTCCTCCTCGCTGATGAAGGAAAACGCTCCGCCGAAAATGTCGATACCGCCGCAACCGGCACGGACCGAGGGGAGCTGGATCGCCGCAAGCTGGCTGTTGCGCGGCCGCGTGCGCAGATAAAGCGATCCCATCGTGGCGTAACCCGCCTGCTGGCCCTGGTATGCGGTGGGCTTGGTGACGTTCACACCGCCGCCCGACCGTTCCCAGAACGCCCTGAGATCGCTTCCCACATCGGCCGCGGCCGGAATCCCGAAACCCGTTGCCAACACCAGCACCGCCATACCATTCCTCATGGTCGTTCCTTCCCTGTCACTCGAACCGCGCGCCCAACGGCACTTCGCGCACGACGTAAACGCGGTTGAGGATCTGGTCTTCTGTCAGAAGCCCGCCCCCGATCAGGTGCACCTCTCCGGTGCCGGTCTCCACGATCGCGATGAGCGGGCGTGGCATGTCGGCGATACCGAGGCGTTCGAGCTGCCCGTCATTCGCGACCGCGCCGGGAAACCCGTCGATCGCGCTGCCATCGGTTGACACCGCCAGCACCTCGATGCCGTATTCCCGCTGCATGACGGTCAGGATTTCCGCTTGCGCGAGGCACAGGCGGCAAGTCACCGGATCGTCATAGACGAAAAGGAAGCCTGCTTCGCTGGCGGCCCGGCGCAATGCCGCCTTCTCCGCCGTGTTGCGTTGATCCTGGTAGATCGTCGTGCCCATCTGGGTGAGCGGCCGTTTCACATTCGCATCCAGATCGGGCGACCGGAACAACACGCGCTGCCACACGGCGGCGAACCTGCCCGCCATCGCCGCCATTTCCGCGTTCACCTGCATATAGGCCTGCAGGTTTTCCGGGGTGGGATCGAGGATCGCCCGGTTCTTCAGTTCGTCGGCCCGTTTGCGAAAGGCTTCGATCCGTTCCGTCGCGCTCGGCTCTTCGGGCAGCTCGGGTGCGTCCTCCGCCACCGGCTCTTGCGGCTCGGGCAGCGGTGCCGGGGCGGGCTCGGGTTCCGCCTCCGGTTCGGGATCGCAATAGAAGTGCCAGCCTGCGATTTCCTCGCCATTGCAGAACAGCCGGCCCTCGGCTTCGCCCGCTACCGCCAGCGCTGTCACCAGCAATGTTCCTGTCAGAATTGCCCTCATGTCAGCCGGCCCCCGCGCCGCGCAGACCGGCGGCGACCAGTTGCGCGTAGTGGCGCGCGTTCCTGTATCCCCTGATGGTTCCGGTCACACCGCCCCGCGCCTGCGAATAGATCAGCGTCGTGGGAAGCTCGGTGATCTGCTGCGCCAGCGGATGGCTGCCCGCATCGACCACATCCGCAAAGGGCGGGATCGGGCGGCCATCCTTCGAGGCCACCAGCACCGCGATCCCGGCGGGCTGCGTCACCGCGGCCAGTACCGGGGCCGCCGATTTGCAGAACGCGCACCAGGAGGCGCCTACGAATATGACCCCGACACCGGGCTCAGAGCCGGCGGGCGCGGCAACGGCCTGACCAGTGCCGGCCATCGCCGCCGCCGCCGCGATGAAGGCCCTGCGTTTCATGGGTTTCCCCCGCCATAGACGTTTTGCGCGTCCGTCGCCGCGCCCGGAAACCGCTGCTTGTAGAAATCCGACAGCTCGCCCTGCAGCGGCACATCGGCCGCGTTCAGCATGTCCCCGAACACTTCGGAGAGATCCATGTCCTTCGTGTCGATGTTCGCGAGATCGTCGACCGTCACGTAACCGCAATCGGCAGACGCGGGGTCCGGCCCCCAATCCTCGTGTTTCAGGCGCTTCAGTTCCTCGACAAAAACCCGTGCGAGCTTGCTGTTATAGGTGCAATAGTAATGGCGGCGCTTGATACAAACACCGAGAATCTTCTCCTGGCATGTGCTGCCGGCATAGTGGGTGGCGCCGGCCTTGCGAATGTCCCAGAGCAGTTCGTTGTCCTCCGAACATTGCGCGAAAATCCCGCTGCCGTCGCAACAATCCCGCCCCGGCGTCTTGCTGCATGTCCTGACCGCGCCCTTGAAGAACTGAACGTCATTGGCATCCTGTGCCCCGGCCTCACGAAACTCGCGCTGCATCTGTGCGAGAATGTTCAGCCAGGCCGCAGCCTCCCCGAAACCGTCGGAATTTTCCTGCTGGGCGCCGATGCAGGTGTCTCCGACACAGACGTTGATCGGCTCGCAACTGGTTTGAAGATCGCCCGTGCCGGTGCCGCAGCGATAGTGAAACTCCCGGTTCGAGCAGATACCGGACGCATCGCGGACCATGCAGCTGTCCCCGATGAGCCGACAGCTCGGATCGGAGGCGAGGGGCGCGCAGTCATTGTCGCCCTCCCCCGGCATGATGCACTCATAGGTCCGGCGCTTGCGCCACCAGCTCCGGGCAAAATCCTTTCGGTTTATGTCGCGGGTTTCCGCGCCCTCGATATCGTCCGTTCTGGCCAGCGAACATTCCGGATCGCTTTCATGCGCCGTACAGGTGTTCACCAGCTCTTCCTGGACGGGACCGAACTCTGTCTTCGTGAGGATCGCCGGCGCCATGTCGGCGTCCTCATTCAGACATTCATATGTGAACCGCGTCTGGCGGCATTCGCCGTTGCGGTAATCCACGCAGGTCTGGCTGATCTGGGCGCATCTCACGCTGGCACGGGTCCGCGCACATTGATCGAGCGGCGCGTCGTCGGTGCAGGTCTGGCGACCGATCTTCTTCCGGCAGTGCCGCAGGAGCGTAAGTCCGCCCGTTGTGCTGGCCCCCTCCCCGGTACAGGAATAATCCGGTGTCTCGCAGACGACCTCGGCGCGGGCCGGCCCCCCCACCCCGACCGCCAGCACCGTGGTCAGAACCACGTACTGGATGGCGGCCAAGCGGTTCATTGGCACAGCTCCCGCCCGATGTCGTTGAACCTGTTGCAGCAGGCACCGTCGAACTCGATGGCCAGCTGTGCCCATCCGCCACCGCTCTGACCGGTCCGGTAAACCACCCGCGCAAAGAAGGTCGAGCTTTTCCACCTCTTGCCGCTTTCGGGATCGGCCCTGAGGTATGATGCGATGTTCATCTGGCGGATCGAACTGCGATTGACGTACGCGTTTGCGTCGAGAGCGGCATACATATGGCATCCGGTATGCCCGGCCGGGCCGCATTCCTCGCGCGAGATGCCGCAGCCCGGATCCTCGCAGACACGGTAGGTTTTCGTGCGGTGAACGATCGTGCCGGCCAGTCCCTGCGGAACATCCCAGCCGCTCCGGTAGTCCGGGCCGGTCAGCGCGCTTTCGAGATTGTTGCTCGATGCCGTCAGGGGCCGGGCCGTGACCGCCGCCCAGGCTTCCGGGTTCGCACCCGCCACCCAGCACCCGTCCGCCTTGGTGACCGGCACCAGCCAGCCGGCCGTCGGTGTTGCCGGGCAACCGGGACCGCCGGCCCCGAACCCGCTTGCCTGCGTGTTTGCGAATGTGGCGAGCACATCGTTTTCGCTCGTGACCTGCAACACGCCCCTGGCCTTGCCCCGCCTGAGGATCACGCTCGATGGCAGGAACCGGTCCGCAACCCGGATCGTAAACCTGTGCCTGACCAGCGCTCCGCTATCAACCGGCCGCGGGTGCGGTGATACCGCCCGGAACGTCACCGTCGCCGTTCGCCCGTTCCAGCTCACAGAGTCCACGCCCGTGCCCGCAATCCGGATATTGTCGCGGATGCAGCTCCCTTTCGTTCCGGAGGTGTCGCATTGCCAGTTCACCTCCTTCTCGCAGATCTTGACGAACGTCGCCGGCCGGGTATCGCAGCGATAATGATCGGTCCGGTCCACCCGGATTTTTCGAACGATATCGCAGCTGCGGTTGGCCGTGGCCGGGAAACTTTCGCAGAATCTGTCCATTGGGTCGCTGACCGGAAGGCTCGGGGTTTCGCACTGGCCCTCCTCGGCCGTGAAATACTTGCCGGCGACCGCATCGGCGTTTTCATGCGCCCAGTTGGCGTCGTCGAACAGCGCCTCCTGCCCGTCTATGTCTGCCTCCGGCCTGACCGCCTTGCTGTCCTCGGTTGCCCGCAGCACCCGGCCCTGGTCATTGGTTTCCTGACGGATCTCGTCGATCCTCTCCCCGAACCGGCCCTCACGAAGCCCGGCTTCTGCCGGAGTGTCGGTCCTGTAGGGCGTGACCACCCTTCCCACCGTGCCGGTGGTGAACGTATCTCCGGTACCGTTGGTACCGTTCATGCCCGACAACGCCTGATCGGCGCGCTCCTGTTGGGCCAGAACGGCGGATCCGGCAATAGCCGCGATCAACAGGGGCAGGACACCACGCCCCACCCTATCGGCCCCGAAGCAGCCGCCGGGCTTCCGCCGCGCCGACCTCCCCCATGGCCGCGATCCGTTCCAGCGCGAACCGTAGCGGCACATTGCCCCTCACCCGATCATGCGGCGGCACCGGATCGCCGGCACAGCCCTCGGTCTCGCAGACCTCCATTGCATCGCCCACCGCGATCACCTGCGGTACCGCCTCCACATGGAAACGGGTGAAAAGCGTCGGATCGATGGAAAACCCGGCGGCGGCGTCGAGATCCCCGAATGTCTTTTCCAGCGCGGCCTGGGTGTCGTGGACAGAATTGTTCACAAAGCCCCGAAAGACGATGTTCAGACCGAAATCCCGCGCCTCGCTCATCATCTGCCTTAGTGATTCCCGCGGCATCGAAAAGGAGGCCAGAAGGAAGACCTTGCTGTCCTCGTAACGGGTGCCGGCTTCGGCAGCGCCTGCAACGTCGTCATCCGTACCCAGAAGCGCGCGCACGCGCGGATCGTTCAGCGCCCGGTCCCGCAACGCGTCGAAATCGACGCCGTCAAACGCGCCCTCCGCCGGTTCGGGTTCCCCGAGCCGTTCACGCAGGATCTCGCCGTGCCGTTCGGCCTCATCCACGATTGTCGCCAGCGGGGCGGTGATCCGGCCGGTCGATCCGGGCGCATATTCCACCACCGCGTCGCCCCTGGACGCGGCCTGATCGGCCAGGCCCGCGACTGGTGCCAGCGCCAGCGTGAATACCGTTACAACGCGCAGCAATTCCGTTTCCTCCACATCAGCCAGCCGAAGGACTCTCCCTTGAACGGAAACTCCCGCAGCCGGTCTATGAATTGCGTCGAAAAGCCCATCGGTCCGCAGCCGTAGCGCCCGGAGGTGGTTGGCACCGGGCGGGTGAATTGCTGCCGGTACTGGCTCTTCTTGATGATCGGCGCGCTGACCGTCTGGCACAGCGCCGTGCCGCCCGAGGTGCGCCGCGCCAGCAATAGCCGGTGCATCCGCGCAACCATCTTGGTCGCCACCACCTGGCTTGCCATTACCCCGCCGACATGGGCGGCCACCTGGCCCTGGATCGGATAGATCGACCCGCCGCAGCCCGCGCACCAGAACAGCGTGTCCATCGGCAATCCGCCCGAGGAAGATCTCACGCAATCGGCGGCGCAGGCCGCCTGCGCGATCGGATTGGCAAACAGGATCGCTTCGGGATTGATCAGGTTGTTAAGCTCCGCATCCTGCCAGAGCGGATCGATCTCCGAGATATAGGCCACGTCGAACTGAGCCGATTGCAGGCAGAGGCCATCGACCACGACGCCCAGCCACGAGATCAGCGGGTAAAAATAGTAATGCGCCTGCCAGCTCGATCCGGTAGAGCCGCCGTTCTGGGCCGTGGCGCTGGATTTTCCGAGCGACAACAACCCGAAGTCGATGTCAAAACCCATGTTCACGAAGCAGCCCGCTTCGTTCGCCACGTCGACCAGCCGCGCCGGTTCCCAAAGCCCGATCGACAGGCCGATCCGGGGCGGTATGCCCGGGCAGACACAGACCGGGAGCGCCTGGTTGGGCGTGTCCGGCCGCCCGCCGCCCCTGATGCTGACCGCCCCCACCGAAATCGGAAAGATGCAGTCCCAGCAGATCTCTGTAATCGGATTGAGAAACCGCTTGTTGCAGATCGCGGCCACTTCGCTGGCGGTGATCGAGACGATCAGTGCCAGTATCAGGCGGTTGAACCAGGACTTCATGATCCGCCCGTCCCTGACCCGCACCATGGCTGGCGCGCACCACCGGCGTAGGGCCGCGCCAGCCCTTCCGCGATCAGCAGCGCGCCGATTTCCTGATTGCCCGCAACCGCCCTGGCGAGACGGCGGCCATACCTGTCCGGACGGGCCCGCACCGTCAGCTCAAGTGCACCGGCTTCCCCGATCAGCTGCGCAAGACGTCGCGCGGCCCGGTCTCCCAGCGCCGTTTCCGCGGCACAGCGCGCGCGATGGGTTTCCGGCGTGTCGAACCCGGTCAGCCTGTAGCTGGTCGTGCCATGAGCCACCGTGTCGCCATCGACCACGCGTATCTCTCCGGAGGGCAGCACCAGCCGCTCCCCCTCCTCCCCGCCGCACCGGTCGAGAGCGAGGCTGGCGGCCACCAGCGCGCAGGGAAGCAGCAGTTTCATCGCTCGTCCCCCACCGCGAATTCCTCCACCCGCATCATCGGATCGGCGCGGCTCACCACCGCCGGGACATTGCGGATGCCGAACCGGCCGACCAGCACGCCGTCCTGATCGAAGTAGAAACGCCGCCCATGCGCGCGCATCAGTCCGAGCGGGTCGCCGCTGACCAGCACCAGCAACGTGTCCAGTTCGTCACCGTCTTCGAGCGCGAACCGCAGCTGCGCCGGATCGTCCCCGTCGAAGAGAACGATGCGCTTGTCGAACCGCGACCATGCCAGTGGATTGACCACCGTTCCCGCCCGCGCAAACACCCGACCCCTGTGGTCCGCCAGATCCTCCTTCAGCGTAATCGTCAGATCCACGTCCCAGGCGCGATAGTCTTCCGCCTTGCCCAGACCGGGCACCGGACGCGGCCGCTCCGTATAGCGCCGCGTCCGCTCCTGCATGTCCCTGCGCATCGCATCCAGTTCACCGGTGGCTTCCATGTCCCGCAGGCGCGTCCGGATGGTGTCGAGAATCGACGGCTCGATCACCTCGAACAGCGGACCATACGTGCCCAGGTCCTTCGCCGGGGCCGGATGCGCTAACAGCGCCAGCGCCAGCAGGGTCACCGCTCTCCTCATCGCAACCACTCCGCAAGGGTCGTCCAATGGGGAAACGGAATGGCGATACCCACCGCCCGGATCGCCGTATGGGGAATGGCTCCGATCACCGCATAGCGGCTGTCGAGGCTGTCAGGGCTGTCACCCAGTACGGCGATGCTTCCGGCTGGAACTTCCGCCGCGTCCCAGAGCGGCAGAAGCAGAGCGCCGTCCCGGCGCTGTGCCTCTACGCAACGGGTGGCGATACACAGACGGTCGTCGCGCCGCTGCACCACGGGATCACCCGCCAGACCGGCAACCCGCTTGGTGAGATAGATCCTGTCGCCCTCCAGCTTTTCGGCCAGCACCTCCGGCAGGTCGATTGCCACGACGGCCCCGCGCCAGGGCAGGCGTGGCCATGTGACCATCGCATAGGCATGATCGGGCAGGCTGTCGGTCGCGTTCACCGTCAGCCGGCCGAAGGCCAGCAGGTAGTATCCGGCGAGCGCCACCACGAGCCCGGCCGTGCATAGCGATCTGACGGCCCTAGAACGCGCCATCGACCAACACCCTGTTCATGATTTCATCGGTTATGTCGGCTGTGGCGGCCGCCGCGCCGGAGAGAACCGCGTTGGCCCGCACCACCACGACACCTTCGGCGGCCGAATAGTCGTGCAGGGCTTGCGTTACCCGGTCCTGGAACGCGGGCAGCACCGTCGTGAACCCTTCATCGTCGAGCCGGTCGCGGGACCAGATCACGAAGAGCGCGAGGCCGCGTTCGGGATCGAAGGTGGCAACCGGCCCGGCACCGCCCTGCCCCCGTCCGATCAGCAGCCCGGCCGCCATCGCGATCTGGATCACCACGACAGTACCGAGACCCAGCAGGATCCTGCCCCGCACCGTCATGAAACCTCACCCCGTTCGACCAGTGTCCTGATCGCCTCCACGGTGGACATGCCGGAGGCGCGATACTGGTTCATGCGCTGGACCGTGGCGCCCTTGGAGCTGAAGATCGCCAGCGAGAACGGATCCAGCAGCAGCCGGCCATATGCGAAGCCTTCAGGCATCTGGATCGCGAGTTCGGCGAACCGGCCTGGTACCGAGGTGAGCGACTTCAGCAACCCCTTCACACCCGGCGTCACGCTTTGCAGCGCGTCGATGCTTTCCGGTTTCTGCGCCAGGAAGATGCGGTAATCGGAGTTTTCGAGGCAGACATTCGCAGCCGGGTTGGCCGCATAGTCCGACATCGACTGGGTGCCGGTAATCAGGGCGCCGGTGTATTTTCGCGCGCGGCGCACGACCCCTTCGATGAAGCTTGCGGTTCCGTCCCCTCTCAGCAGGTCCCAGGCCTCGTCGATCACGATTGCCACCGGCGTGTCGCGCGGCGTCCTGAACATCAATTCCGTTCCGAGAAACATCATGATCTGCAGGATCGTTGCCTCAAGGCCGGGCTGACCCTTGATGTCGCTCAGTTCGACAACCGTGAACGGCGCATCGAGCGCGATATTGGCCTCGCCCTCGAAATAGCCGCCATAGACCCCGCCGCGTGAATAGGCGTTCAGTTTGCGCACCACATCCGGCAGGCGCGGCTCGTTCGCGGCCGCGCGGTCCAGCTCGTCGCGCACGTCGCTGATTTCTCCTCCCGGCCCCTTTTCGTCCCAGATCTTGGCGATGGCCGAGCGAATGTAGTCTTCCTCGACACCTTCGACGCGTCCGGCCTTGTTCGAGCCGAGATCGGCCATCGAGGCCACCACCCGCGTGACCAACTCGATCGCATCGGCCCGGTATTCGTCCTGCACCATGGCCGCCTTGTCGAGCAGCGAGAACGGGTTAAGCCGGTTCACCGTTCCGCCATCGAAGGCGATATGCTTGCCGCCGAGGATTTCCGCGGTGGTCCTGAACGAATACCCGTCGTCGATGACCAGGACATGGCCGCCGGCGCTATAGATGCCGCAGGCCAGTTCCTGCATGAAGACCGATTTCCCGGCTCCGGACTTGCCCACCACGGCGGTGTTGTAATTGCCCGAACTGACGAAGTTGTCCCATTGGAACACCTGGCCCTGCCGCCCGAGCAGCAACATGCCGGTGCCCCTGCTGTTGCCCATCCATTCGCCATGTACCGGCAGGAATGCCATGGCCGCCGCGCCCTTGAGCAGCCGCATCCGCATCTGCCGCCCGAAATCCGTCATCATGCCGTTTGTGCAGCCGAACGGCAGGCTGGCCAGGAAGAGGGGCAATTGCAGATAGGTGTCTTTCGACAGCTTTACCCGCTGGCGGCGATAAATGGATTCCATTTCGCCGGCCGCCGCCTCGGCGTCCCCGGACCCGCCGCAGGCATAGGACACGACGGTATAGAGCGTCTGGAACAGCCGCTCCCCTGCCCCGAGTTCCGCGGCCAGATCGTCGAACTCCTGTTTCTTTTCGGCGAATTGCGGCACGAACCTGCCGAAAGATGTATTGGCCGCATGTTCGTTCTTCCCGCGCCGGGCGAGAATGAACGAGCCTGCCTTCTGCGCATTCATCGGTTTCAGCGTGAAACTGGTCAGGACCGGTCCCACTGCGCGATCCATCAGCCGCGCCGGGTCGCCGTTGAGTGCCATGCCGAGACCGAACACCCATTCGGGTGGGTACGCGTTCACCGACGCGACCGTCGCCGACAGTCCCGGCGATCCCGAAAACCTCAGCGCATTGCTACCCACGCGCAGCGTGGCCCCCGGCAGCTGGTAATTGAGTGGCATCGCCTCGTCATAGGCTTCAGCGCCCCACTCGCCCTTCGAGCCTTCCGGCCGGGCGATGTGCAGCAATTCCCGCAACAGGGCCAGGAACTGCACGGGTTCCACGTCGCGTGCCCAGCTGACGGTGCTGAACACGTTGCGCAGGCCCGAGCGCAGCGAGCCGAGGCGCTTTTCGTCTTCCAGCCCCAGATCGGTGCCTTCCAGCCATCCGGCGATGAAGATATGCCGGTCGAACGGGATCGACCGTGCGCCGGTATCGCCGCTGCCAAAGCGCATTCCCGCAAGATGCGCCACGCGCTGCCGCACCATCTCATCGACGAGCGGTGATCGGCCCTCGCGCACCGATTGCCACCGGCCCGTCACTGCCTCGATCCCCGGCGAAGCCCAGTTGAGAACCTGGACAGTCGCATCCGATGGCAGGTTGGCGGCGATCACGCCGCCGATATTCTCCGCCAGATCATTGGCGCCAATGGCCGCCCCGACCTCGATCAGGAAACCGGTGCCATGCTCGAAATAGTAAAGACCCCGTTCCGCGTCATGGAACCGCCAGGGCAGAATGTCTGACAGAACCTCGCCCGCCATCAGATCCGTGGCGGTATCCGTCAACGGTTCTTCACCGAGAAAACCAGCCAGCATGTCCCGCAGGAAGCTCATCGCCGTTTCCCCTCCCGGCGTACCAGCGAGCCGGTCGCGCCATGCGAAAAGCAACGCCCGGCGCAGTCAAGCCGGTCCCAGGTCCAGTCGTGTAGTTCGCGGATGTTTTCTTTCGGCATCCAGACCGCGACTTCCGCGAAATCCGCGTCCCGCCACCGTATCCTGATCCCCGCCATCTGACGTGCCATTTTTGCCCGCCTGGCCGCCCTGCTCACTGGCGCCACCGCCCTTCCTGGATCACGAAATGCACGAACCGGGCCTCATTCAGGATGCCACCGTCGTCGAGGATCGGCGCGATCCACAGCGTTCCCACGATCTCGGGCGAACGATAGGCGGCCGCGTTATAGGGAAAGCCCCCGTCGGGCAGGCCCACGGCACCGCCCTTGCCTGTCCAGAGCGGGTTTTGAGTGAGGCTCTTGACCGCCGTGTCTTCGGGCCGCTCCGCAACCGAGCGTGTGCCCACCGCCCCTGTTCCGTCCACCGCCGAAATCGTCGTACAGGGAGACCCCGCCTGGGCTTCGCAGAGGAAATCCCGCTCGGTATTGCTGGCGCAGGCCGAAAGCGCCACAACGCCGATCATTGCCGCACCGGCACGAAACCGCATCGTCATCATCCCTTCAGTTCCACGCCTTCGAGAAACACCAGTTCCACCCTCGTGCCGCCATAGAGCGAAACCACCGGCTGATACTGCTCGGCGCGCTTGACGTAGTAATCCGCGAGCGTATTCGCGGCGCTTTCCGCGCCGCCGGCGACCGCACCGACCCCGGCGCCTCTCAGCAATTCCTGTGTCGATGCCGTGTCCTGGAACATCTGCGCCGTTGCGGCGGCATTCAGCGTCGAGCCAAGCCCGCCAAGAAGCCCGGCCGCAAGAGCGTTCCGCATCTGCGGTCCTTCCCGGCTCACGACCTGTCCACGCACACCTTCCTTGCCCGATCCGGCCATGTAGCCGGCGACCTTCGTTTCCAGGACTGCGCCGTGGCGGTTCACGCAGGTCATGCCGATCAGGCGCACCTTGACCCGTTCCGACGACAGATCGCCGGTTGCCGACCCCTGTACCGTGCATCCCTTGAGATTGACCTTTGCCGGACCCCGCCCGCCCACGGCCGCGCTGACCGCCGGCCCCGTGATCCGGAACAGGACCGGGATCGGGTTTTCGCGGTTAGAGACATTGGTGGACGCATCCGCGCCCGACAGCACCACCGCCGGCGCATAGCTGCCCGCCGGCAGGTAACTGCCGAGTGTCCGTACCTCACGTTCTTCGACCTCCGGCGCCTCCATGGCCGCCAGGGTGAAGCTTTGCCCGAACCCGGAACTGACCGCATTGCCATCGGCATCGACCCGTTGCGCGCCGCGGGCGGCCGCACGGGTCGGTGGCCGGCGCTCGATGAAATCCGTGCCCGGTCCCTCGGCCGCAATCCGGCGTTCCAGTTTTTCCCGGCCCGTCAGGGGCCGGTCGCCGCCGCCGTTATCCGCAGCCGCGCCGTCCTGTGCGCGACCGGTCAGCTCCTGTTCCAGTTCCACGATGCGGGTGGCCTGTTGCAGGATCTGTTCGTCATACTCTTCCCGGATCGCCGCCACTTCCGTCTGCGCGTCGCTGCGCGCCTGTTCAAGCAGCTTGCGCTGTTCCTCCATTTCCTGCCGCAACCGCTCCATTTCCACGCGGCCCTGCGTAATCCACGACATTTCCGGCGAGGCCGCGGCGGTGCGGTCCGAAATGATCGTCTCATCCACCGTGACCGGGGCGACGCCTGTAATGACGCTGCCGTTCGGTGGCCCCATCAGGGCGCCGAGCCCCAGAAACAGCGCCAGCACCACCGCGCCGAGAACGCCAATGGCAACAACTTGTTTCTTCTTGCGATCCGGCTGCACGCTCATTTGTTCCTCACCACGACGACCCAGGACCGTTCCCGCGCCGCGAGGCTGTTCTTCTGGACCCAGACAGCCAGAACGCCACTGCGGTAGAACTCCTGCTCCCGCACCTGTTTCGGCGACGCGCCGGCTGAGGCCACCCGCACCTCCCCCACCAGATCGCCGATCCGGAGAGACGAGATCAGCGTGCCGTTGCGCCCGCTTTTCGGCCAGGGTGTGCGGATCTTCCGCAGGATCGTCTTCCGCGTCGCATCCGTGAGCTGTGCCACAAGCCTGTCGCCGCCCCCGATCGAGGTTTCCGCAAATCCGCCGGCGGCGTCCCCGCTGCTCGCCGCGCCAGCCGACGTGGCCGTCGCCGGCACCCCCGCAAGCTTGACGATGATCGTCTGGGTGCTGGCCCGGATCGGCAGGATCTCGATCGCCACCGTCCGGCCTTGTTCGGTAACCAGGTAACCGCCTTCCTTGTCCGGCATGGTATTGTCCGGCCCGACATAGCGGATGAAGATGTCGCCGGTATTCTTGTCGTTTCTGACCTGGTAGACTGACGCCTGATCGTCATTGACGATGGAGGTGATCCGGTCCCCCTTCACGCTGACCCGTGTGATCCCGGTGATCGAGGCGCGGAACCGGACCAGCCCGTCCTCACGGACACTGTGGGTTTCGGTGCCGGCCTGTGCCGCCCCGGCCACCATCAGCGCCATTGCCATTGCAGCATACCGCATTCAGTCCTCCGTCAACTTGCCAATGGATGCGAGCCGGACCGATCCCGCCTGTGGCTTGAACCGGATCAGAATGCGCCGGTCCTCGCGCGTGACCTGCGTCGTTTCCAGGTAGGTTCCCAGAACACCGTCCACGACGACCTCGTAGGCGGCGAAATTGTGTTCGATTTTTCGGGGGAAGAAGATCGTGGTGATCTTGCGCTCGGCAATGTCGGTCGCGTTGCGGTCATAGGCGACCAGGATCGCGGCCCGTTCACCGGGGCCGCTCAGCCGTTCCAGCACGCTGCGCCCGTATTCGACCGTTTGCGGCGACACGTTGTACATCGCGTAAACCGCATCGAGCGCCAGCGCCTCGATGTAACCCTTGTCCACCGCGCCGCGCGCCACCATTCCGTCGCTTACAGATGTGGGCACCAGCACCACCTGGTAGGAATGCGTGAATATCTTGAGCGCCAGCAGGGCTGCCACAACCACAAGCGCCACGACCTTGAAACTCAGGACCCCGATCAGCCGTTGCTGACGCTGCACCCGGCGGTTCAGATGATGGTAGTTCATCCCTCACGCTCTCCAGGTGCTGACCGCGCTGTCGGGCAAGGCCCGATAGGGCGACACCTCGCTCGGGATGATCCAGTAGAGCAACGCCAGAAGGCCGGTCAGCCCCCGCTCGCCCTTGATACGTTTCCAGACGAGGTAAGCAACGATCGTCAGCCCGATGCCGACAAACACCTTCTTCGACATGAGGCCGAGGACACAGGGAATGATCGCGACGATCGCTTCATCGGCGGGAAGAAAGAAGAACTGCGGCGGATCCTGCAGCCGTTGTTCAACGCGGATGACCTTGCTCATTATGTAACTCTCACAGGAAAGGTGCCCCCGCGCCCGGGCGCAGGGGCAGGCGGGTTACCGCGTTACGGACTGGACAACCGGCGTTTGCCCCAGAAGCAGATCGGTGCTGGCGGTGACGCCGCCGAAGCTGGTCAGCGTGGTTACGCCATAGCCGAGGAACACGGCGACCCCGAAGGCGATGCCCACGTAGGTCCACCGGCCCGTGAAGGCGAGGACGATGCCGGCGATGATCACGGAAATGATCATGATGACATAGCCGCCGGCTCCGGCGAGCAGCGTATCGAGATCCTGCCCGAGCGCGTAGAAGCCCGCTTCGATGCCCGCGTTTGTGCCGGCCGCAGACGCCGCCGATCCCGCCGCGGCCAAGGCTGTGACCAGTATAGCCTTGCGCCCCATCTTGCTGAAGTTCATGTGAATCCCTCGTTCCTTTCAGTTTGCAGTGTTGGACAACAAGAAAACCTGCGGGTTGCCCCGCAGGATCCCGGACCTGTCCGGCCCGAAATTACAGATTGTCTCGATGATCTCGTGCAGGTGCCGGAGAATTACTCCGGCAATCTGGCAAGGGGTCAGGCTTTGCCCGGTTTGATCCTGGTCTGATCGACCTCGCAGACGCCAATGCCGCCACGTACCAATGGCAGCGAGACGGAGGTCGCCCCGAACCATGCCGCCAGGCTGACCACACCGCGTGCTGTCTTTATGACGCGGTGTTGCACGTTTCTTTGCAAGGCGAGCACACTGCGCACGTCCTGCCCGTCGAATTCCTCGCGGACAAAGAACTTCCATTGGCCATTCACGTCGTTGCCGTTGTGTTCGACTTCCGCGACGCAGTGAATCTCCAGTGTTCCGCCGTCCCGTATGGCATCCCGAAATCCGTTTTCCAGGAGCACTGGTGTAAGATCTCTCATGAAGGCTGGCCTCTCCTGTCCTGTCGGAGTCATTACAAGGCCGGTTTGGGAATATGAAGCCACATGATTGCATAGACCCCGTCTAGCACAAACGGTCTAATACAAGTCAATACGACGTAATGAGTTAATAGGGGTGTAATGATGGATTGCTGGTCCTACGCGAAACGCCACTCCGTAATCTCGTTTGTTCTCTGATACTTGCCTGTCCCCCTGCCCTTTCCGCAATTGTCAACGCGTTTCGATCTGGCATATCCGAAGGCATAAGCTGTTATCCCTGCGTATCGGTTTCCGGTCTTCGGGGTGGACGCCCTCCCGAGAAATCTTATGGAACGGACCCCGCATCCGGACGGTTAGAGGCCCGGAAGACAGTGAGGTCACAGCAATGATCGACGTGAAGGTCATCGGGTTCAACGCGACCGATGACGACCGCCACCATCTCGACCAGTATTACCAGCTCAGAAAGTCGGTGTTCATTGACAGCATGGACTGGTCGCTGACGGATGCCGCCGGCTATGAATTCGACGAATACGACTGTCTGTCCGCAGCCTATGTCGTTGCGATCGACACATCGTGCGGCCGGGTTGTCGGTGGTGCCCGTCTGCTGCCGACAACGAGAGAGGATTATTGCTGTCCACTTTCCGAGCATCCCTCCTCCTACATGATCCGTGACGCATACCTGGAACGGATCGATGGCATCCCGTCGAACCTGTGTTACATGTTGCCGCCGGTCAAAGACGATGTCTGGGAATTGACCCGGTTTGTTTCGACCGGCACCAAGAGGGTTGGTCACCACATTCTGAAGAAGGCCAACGAGTACCTTTCTCATCGCGGCGCCAGTCAATGCCTCTTTCTTGGGCCGCCATCGTTCATGCGGATGGCGAAGATGATGGGCTTTTCTCCCAGGCCATTGGGCTCTCTCGTAGCCAACGAAGACGGGTCGTTCCTGGCGTTTGCCTGCAAGGTTGAGCCGGCGCTGAAAGTCGCCCCGACCATTGCGGTCAAGGCTAGCGCATCAGCGGGAAAGCAGCGCGCGTTCCCGGTCGCCGAACTGTTCGACAAGGCAGGATGCTGCGTCGGAATCGTCTTCCGCTGGAACACGAACGAAGAACAGGTCCGGTGGATCGATCCGACCAGCGGCAACGTGAGCGGGACCCTTCACCGGGTCGATCTCGTTACCATAGACATGCCGACTGGAAAGCAGTTGTCAGCAGCAGCGGCCTTGAATCAAAATGCCTGATTGCCGGTGCGCCGGGCGCATGATCGGAATTCGACAGGGTTGCAGAGTTTGCCTTAACAGATCGCCCCAGCTATAGTTGTTTGCGAACCGCCGCAAACAAGATGTAGAGCAGGAAATCGTGATGAAACGCCTTACACGCAGGAATGTCGTCACTGGGATGGCGGCGTTCGGCACTGCCGCCGTGGTCGGTGCCGAAGAACTGGCCATCGACATTGCCAATATGCTGCCGGGAGAATTTGCCTGGCACCCGGAGCGGGCGCCATCGGGTCCGGTGGCGGTGATCGCCTCGATCCCGGAACAGCGCGTGCATGTCTATCGCAACGGCCTCCGCATCGCGGTGTCGACCTGTTCAACCGGCAAGACCGGCCACGAGACGCCGACCGGCGTGTTCACGGTGTTGCAAAAGGACAAGCACCACCGGTCCTCAACCTACAACAACGCGCCGATGCCGAACATGAACCGGCTGACCTGGGACGGGATCGCGCTGCATGCGGGCAATCTGCCGGGATACCCGGCTTCACATGGCTGCATCCGGCTGCCGCTGGAGTTTTCCGAAAAGTTGTTCGGGGTCACCCACCTGGGCACCCCGGTGATCATCGCCGGCGCGCGGACCGATCCATGGGAGTTGATCCATCCCGGGCTGCTGCTCGGCCATGCCGGTTTCGAAAGTGACGTCGATGCGGTGCTGAGCCTGAAGGGCAAGGCACGGCCCACGGACTGGACCGATGCGGCGGCGCACCCGGTGAGCACGGTGCTGGTGACCGCCGACGACCGTACCGTGACGGTGATCGAGAACAGCCAGGTCGTGGCCAGCGGGCCGCTGACCATCAAGGGCGGCGCGACGCTGGGTGAGCATGTGTTCGTGCTGAACGGGCTGGCCGACGGCGGTCTGCACTGGTCCGGGATCACCCATCACCCGGACCCGGCCAACCCGCTGGCGGCGGAGGAAACCGTGCTGAACCGGCTGTCGATCGCCCCGGACCTCGCCGGGGAAATCCTGGCGCGCAAACATGTCGGCATGACCATGATCCTGTCCGACCTCCCCGTCAGCCCGGATCGTCGCTCGGGCGAGGATTTCGTGATCATGGATGGCAGATTGCTACAGTCGCCTCTGCCGCATGACCGGCCCGCTGGCCTGAAGCGGGGCTGAACGATCGGTATTGCCCTGGAGGGCTCAGCGATCCGGCAGATCACCCGCACAGGTCGCGCATGAGAGGGAAAGTCATACGCAACTGAAACACCCGTGCGGGTGTCCGGGCGATCCGCCGGACACCGGTGACGGCACCGGCAGGACATTGGCACGATCAAGGGCCGGGATCCCGCCAATGCCGTTCCATGCAGTGCCGTCGATTGACGTGATCGACCAACGTGATGTCCGCCGTCGTGTGATCGATCTGAACAACCTCCAGCGGGGCTGAAACTGCAAGGCGGCCAGGACGCGCGGCAAAGACCTTACCAGCCTCCTCTGCCCCGCGCCGTTTCCGTAAGACCTCTCGCTGATCCATCGCGTCTAGACGGGCTTTGACCGTTCTTCGGGTCGGGGGCTGAAACCCCTTCGCCTCGCACTCGGCACAGATCTCGCGCCAGATGCGAAAAAAGCTCGAGTGCTCGCGGACAAGATAGTATCTTCGCAGGCTCTCATCGATGATGATTTCGACGCCGTCGGCAATTCTTTTCGACCCCGGTTTCGGCCCGCGACGCTCCAACTCCAACGCCGTGGCACGTGCATCGTTCTCTCTCAGACGCCGATAGAGCGACCATGTGTGGCTTTTCGCCAAGCCCAGTTCCCAAGCGGCATCTCCGATAGCAGCGCTGATCGGCTCACCTCTCTTCTCAAGCTCCAGGATTGGTCGAAGAACCGCGGCACGGTGTTTCGCAAGACGCTCGTTTACCACGCAAATCCCCCGCCCCGATCGGCCGACACTTATCCACAGATCCGACCGTACGGTAATTAAGGGTACAGTATGGAAATTAAGGGTACATCTTGGGGCTGAAAACAAACAAAAATCTGAATCACGATTCTGATTAATTAAGGTTCTCTGATTGCGGGTATGTCAAGCGGGTGAGCGGGATGTCCGTCCGGGGTCATGGTTCTCTCCGAGGTCGCGTTCTGCGCCTCATGATGGCGTTCGGTGGCGGACCGTCTCTCAATGTACAGTGCGGGGTCTTGCGCCCCATACCCTAATGCGAGATCGACCCGGCCTCCGTCCCGTCGGGATCCGGCTCCCCGCCGTTTCCGGCGGGAATTCAGATCAGGTGGCGGCCTCCTTGGTCCATTGATAGTCGGTTTCGTTTTTCCAAAGCGTCAGCATCATCACGGCAATCTTGCGGGCGGTGGCGACCGCCGCTTTTCGGAACCCGCGGCGCCCGGCCAGACGGACGGCCCAACTCTTCAAAGGCGAAAAGCGCTTGACCTGGCGGATGACACAGGATGCAGCCTCGAACAGCAGTCCGCGCATCGCGCCGTCGCCGCATTTCGACACGCGCCCGGACCAATCCACCTCGCCAGACTGATGTCTCTTTGGCGTCAGTCCAAGGAAAGCGCCCACATTGGATGTTCGGCTGAACCGATACGGATCATCGATCAGAGCGATGAAGCTGAGCGCGTTGACCGGCCCGACGCCGGGGATCGTCATCAAGCGGCGCGCAACAGGGTGTGCTTTGGCCTTCTTCTTCACGGCTTTGTCGAGGTCATCTGCCGCCTGGCATAAAGTGACGTGGGCAGCGATGAACCCGTCAGCGATGGAGCGCAGAACCGGATCGCTCTCACCCGCCATTGTCAGTTGGTCGCGAAACGCCTGTCGCTGCCGCCCCTGGCCGATGCCGGTCATTCGGATGCCAAAGGTTTTCAGGACGCCGCGGATGTGACCCTCCAGATCCTTCCGAAGTCGGATCAACCGTTCTCGAGCACCGGTCAGGCTGCGGAGCCGATCAGCATCTTCGCTGCGAATGTGAACGGACGTGTACCATCCAGTGCGGGCGAGCTGCGCAAGCCCCTCCGCATCAGTGGCATCCGACTTGTTCAATCGTGCCGAAAGGGCATTGTGCGCTTTTCGTGCATCGATGCAGGTTGCCGGCAGACCCAGCCCGGTGAGACCTCGCTGAAGCCAGATCGACAACTGCCCGCTCTCATGAACGATCCGGCAAGGCGTGATCTGCCGGTTTCGAAACCAGCCTGCCACGCTTTCGGGATCAGCAGGACATGCTCCGCGTTCGATGGCAGTACCATCCCCGTCCACCACGCACACCGAAATCTCTTTCAGCGACACATCCAAACCAGCATAGTATTTCATAGGTCGTTCTCCTCACGGCTCTTTTCCATGAGGCCAAAATACCGGACCTCGTACGCCACCGGAGAGTGACCGCCGCAATCACACCATGTACAGTGACAACAACCCCGAGGATCTGGCGAAATATCCCAGAACGGAGCACAGCGATGCGGAAAAGCTGACGCCTCACGGCGCGGATGTCCTTTATGTGCCCGATGGGACGCAGATGTACCCCGAAGGCTTTGCCACGACGATTTCCGTGGCTGGCCTCAGCGAAGTGCTCTGCGGGGGGGCGCGGCCGGGGCATTTCGACGGGGTGGCGACGGTAGTAACCAAGCTGTTCCTGCAATGCGATGCCGACCGGGCATATTTCGGGGAAAAGGATTACCAGCAACTGCAGGTGGTGACCCGGCTGTGCGAGGATCTGGACCTGAAGACCGAGATTGTCGGCTGTCCGACCATTCGCGAGGAAGACGGCCTCGCCATGTCCTCACGCAACCTCCGGCTCGGGCCCGGGCCACGCGAAATTGCGCCGGTGATCGCCCAGGTCCTGGACGACGCCGCGCGTGTCATCTCCCGCGGCAGACAAGTCGCGCAGGCCCTCGACAACGCCAGGGCGGCGCTGCTCTCTGGCGGGTTCGACACGATCGACTACCTGGAGTTGCGCAGCGATCCCGACCTCAAGCTGATGACCAGGGCAGACCGCCCCGGTCGCCTCTTCCTGGCCGCCTGGCTCGATGGCGTGCGCCTGATCGACAATGTCCCTGTCGCGGGTCTCGCAAGCGTCCCGACTCCCGAAGATCACCCGCTCGAGCCGGCCTGACCCGGGCCGCCGCCTCTCAGTCCTGGGCCCGCAAACCGGACCGCGCGAGGGCGGCGATCAGATCCGTCCTGGTGACGATGCCGACGATCCGGCCCTTTTCAAGGACCGGCACCGCATCGACATCACCATCGGCCATCATCGGCAGGAGCACCCCGACCGGAGTCGCCGGTACCGCCCGAGGCCCGACGACGCTCATGATGTCCTTGGCTCGGACCGGCTGCGTACGATCCTGGTCGATCAGGCGCCGAAACGCCGCGAGATAGCCACGGTCGAGCCGAAGCGCATCCTCGCGCGCTCGGTCGATCAGGTGCATCTGGAAGATAACGCCAAGATAACGCCCCTCGACCCCGGTCACCGGAAGCGATGATGTCTGAACAGGTCCGCAATCTTTGACAGCGGAGTGTCCGGGCCAATGGTCACCAGATTACGCGACATGACGTCGGTCGCCAGAAGCGGACCTGTCCGGTGCGCGGCGGCCTGCAACTCGGCCGCGCCGATCAACCGCGCCAGGTCTTCGACACCCAGATTGAACGACTGGCGATACCGGTCCAGCAGCTCTGTCAGTTCTTCTCGGGACAGCCCGATGCGCTTGGCGGGATCGGGACCTTCGGTGCGGTGGCGACTTGGCTCATCGAACTGGCGGAATGGATATCTGCGCTCCGTGAGCCGGGCGTAGATCGCAGCCAAGACGACCAGCGCGAGGGTGCCCGTGGCGACGGGCGCGATCGCGAACCAGAATCCAAGTCGCTCGACGGCCTCCGGGCTCATCGCCGCTGTCATGGCGACCGCACCCGCCGGGGGATAGATCGCGCGACACAGGATGCCGACCGTAATCCTCAACCGTCTCCCGCTTGCGCCACTTCGCGACCGTCTTGGGGTTAACAGGTTGCTGAAAAAGTCAGCCCTCGACGCGGTTTCGAGAACATGATTCACCTTCGTCACGGTAGCGGTGACGGGAGGTGGCGATGCGCGGGACGGACGAGGCGAGCGGGTCGCTGTTCAGCTATGTTGATCTTGAAGAGCGCATTCCGGCGCGGCATCCGCTGCGTTTGATTCGTCGGATCGTCAACGACGCGCTGGCATGCCTCGATGCCGAGTTCGACGCGCTCTACACCGACTTTGGACGCCCCTCCATCGCGCCGGAGCGGCTGATCCGCGCCAGCCTTCTGCAAATGCTATACTCGATCCGGTCGGAGCGGCAGTTGATGGAGCAGATGGACTACAATCTGATGTTCCGCTGGTTTGTCGGCCTCGGCATCGACGACCCCGTATGGGTGCCGACCGTGTTCACCAAGAACCGCGACCGGCTGCTGACGACCGACATGTCGCGCAAGGTGATGGCCGCGATCCTTGCACACCCGGAGGTCCGACCGCTGCTCTCGGATGAACACTTTTCAGTGGACGGAACTTTGGTCAAGGCATGGGCGTCCATGAAGAGCTTTCAGCAGAAGGACAGCGCGCCGCCGCCGCACGATGATGATCCCGGCGGGCCGCCCCCACCAGCCGACGAGCCTTCCGCCAACACCGACCAGCCCCAGCAGACCGAGACCCAATCGATGCCCGACACGCCCCGCGAGGCGCGCAACGCCGAAGTGAACTTCCGGGGTCAGAAGCGCTCGAATGCGACCCACACCTCTGTGACGGACCCCGATGCCCGCCTTTACAAGAAGGCGCCGGGTGCCGCGGCGACACTGTGCTTCATGGGGCATACGCTGATGGAGAACCGCAACGGGCTGGTCGTGCAGGCCGATCTGACCCATGCTGATGGTCACGGCGAGCGCAAGGCGGCGCTCGAGATGATCAACCGGCACTCCCCTGGCTCGACCCGGCGCCTGACGCTTGGAGCAGACAAGGGATACGACAGCGCCGACTTCGTCGCCGCGCTCAGGCGGATGGTCGTGACACCGCATGTCGCACAAAGGATCCGCTATTCCGCCATCGACGGGCGCACCACGCAGCATCCGGGCTACGCCCTGTCACAGCGGCGCCGGAAGAAGATCGAGGAACCCTTCGGCTGGGCCAAGACCGTGGGTGGCATGGCCCAGACTGTTCATCGCGGCCTCGACAGGGTCCGCGCCCAATTCACAATGACCATGGCGGCCTGCAATCTGGCCAGGCTACCGAAACTTCTTGCGGCCTGAGCAAGAGCACAGGCCGGAGCCAGCATCCGCAACCGCAACCGCAAAGAAGCTTCTTCAAGCCGTGACGGCAGGAACAGCGTCCTTCAAGGCCGGCTTCTTCAGCAGCCTGTTAATGCCCAACTCCCGGCTCAGCTCCGCGATCGAAGCTTGCGATCGCTGTATTGCTGCTCTGACCGCGTGCGTGGTCGTGGCGCTGCCGTGACGAATTTGGCCCATAATGCTTCCTTCCATTCCAACGAAAGGATCACACCATCAAACCCTGGGATCAAACACCTAAATTGGTCCTTTTCTGTCCCGGACATGCCGGACCAGTAGCCCTTTGGCCCAAAATACGGTCTTGAAGGCAACATAGCATATGTCCCAGTCGGAGTTGTCCAACCTCATCTGGTCCGTAGCTGACCTCCTGCGAGGCGACTACCGCCAGTCCGAATACGGCCGCGTGATCCTCGCCTTCACCGTACTGCGCCGTCTTGACTGCGTTCTCGCACCCACGAAATCCGCAGTTCTCGAAGTGAAGGACAAGATGGCCGCCCAGGATCTAAACCCGGACGCCTTCATGCGCCGCGCCTCGGGGACCAGTTTCTACAACGGCTCCACGCTCGATCTTGGCAGGATCATTGGCGACCAAGACAACATTGGTTCGAACCTTCTTGCCTATATCGATGCCTTTTCGCCCGAGGTCCGCGACATCTGCTTGCGATACTTCTCCAGTCCTTGAGCCTGCCGAACGTGACCGCGATCTGCTTGCGCCGATTATACCGGCGTATGTCGCATTTGAATCGTGTCTGAGCTATTCCCTGATCCTTGGGTGGTTTACGGGGTGATTTAAGCCGTCATAGAACCGCCAGCCTGCACCAAATAGTCGGTTAGCACGCAGCGCGCTCAGCCCCCATCAACGGGAAGCGCGGCCTCGGGCGTTTGTATCACCTGCCCGAGCACCGCATAATTCGGTCCGCCCAGACGTGCCACCGGATCCAGCTTCACGGTATCGATCTTGCCGTCCTTGATCAGATCGTCGCGCACATGAAACCGCAGCACCTCGCCGATCACCAGCATGTTGCGTTCCTCGCCCAGCGGGATCGCCATGTGCAGCTTGCATTCCAGGCTGGCAGGCGCTTCGGCGATACGCGGCGGGGCGATTATGCCGCTGGGCAATTGGTCAAGCTGTAGCGCCTCGGCCTCGCTCACTTCGGGCGGGACGGGAGCCGAGCTGTTGTGCATCACTTCCAGCACCGCCCGGTTGACGATATTCACGACGAATTCGCCCGTTTGAAGGATGTTGTCGCCGGTATCCTTCAGCTCTCCGCCGCCCTTGCGCCCGATCGAGATCGCCACCATGGGCGGTTTGTGCGAGCAGAAAGTGAAGGCCGAGAACGGGGACAGGTTGGTTGCCCCCGCCTGGTTCAGCGTGGTGACCCAGGCAATCGGGCGGGGAACCACAAGACCGGTCATGATCTTGTAGTTCTCCGCCGTCGTGTTCCGGCTCGGGTCAATTTCCATCACGCGCCCAGCTCTGCGTCGAGCGACTTGATCGCGCCGTCCAGCGCGCTGCCTTCCTCGTCCATCAGGGCCGCCTTGTTCATCAGCGCAAGCCAGCCTGCGGCACCTGGCAGCCCCGACAGGCGGGGCACCTGGGCCAGGACCCGGTCGAATTTCGACAGGCCGCGGCTGTGCGTATCCGAATAGCCTTTGACCAGGCGGCGCGAGCGCAGGGTCTCTGTCGCCAGCGCGTAGTCGTCTGACAACTGGTCCAAAGCGGTCTTCAGCCAGGCCTCGATATGCGCCATTTCACGTCCATGCCGAAGGCCCAGCCGCCGCATTCGGCGCATACCGCCGAGGACGTAGAGCGTGCCGAACCAGAAAACCGTTCCGGTGCGCACCCGGCGACCGCGGTTGAGCACCCGGTCGAGAGCCTTGTACAGACCCGGCCGGGTTTCGATGGCCCGACCCAGGCGGGCCGGAAGAAATCCGGTAATTTCTTCCATCCGGGGGTGCATATACTCGGTGGTGTAAAGGATCTGTTCCTCGGATACGCCGACCTCGTCCTGCACGCGGCGGAACCGGCTGGCCCGCGTCTTGAGATCCGCGACGCGAATGACGTCATCATAGGCCATACCGACAGCCAGATATTTGGCGGCCATCTCGGTGAATGCGTACCCCTGCGCCTCGCCGCCACAGGCCACGTCGCGGGTGTGCAGCGCGGCCAGCCGATCAAGATACTCGTCCGCATAGGGCACATCCTGGTAATCTACCAGCCGCTTCATTCCCGCGTAGATCATCGGGTGCAGCGGGGCGGGAAATTCTGCCCGAACACGTTGAAGCAGGGCGTCGAGCCGGCGATGTCCCACCGTTTCCGGCATCAATGGCAGGCTTTTTTCTGTATCCTTCTTGAGGGCCGGAACCGGCTGATCGCCCTTGGCCATGTCATGCGCCTGAGCAAAGGCCCGCAGGCTGGCATCGACACCCTTACCGCCTTCGCGAACGGCGGTTTCAAAGACCTCACGTCCGAACGGCAGGACCTCGGCGCCGCACAGTGCGCCGAACAGTGCAGCCGAGACCACAGTCCCGGCGCGCTCGGCCACGTCCTGCATGTCGAACGAGATGGTTTTTTTGGCTGCGATCCCGGCGGCCTTGACCACGGTCATGGAATCTCCGGCACCGTTGCCGGGCACTTGTTTCTCCACCACAGCGTAGGACCGGTGATTGGAGGTGATCAGGACGGTCTGCTCGGGATTCACGAGGCCGCGCAAGATGGCGCGGCCGGCCTCCATGAACTCGGCGGCGAGGACGATGTCGACATCGCCCGGGGTCGGCATCAGCGAGAACACCGGACGCTTGCCGCCATGCAACGGCATCATCTCGACATAGTAGATCGTCGCACCGGTCCGCTGGGCAACACCGGGAACAGAGGTGGACTGCGCGGCCCAGCCTTGGGATTCCGCGATGGACACGATCCAGTCGGACAGGACGCCACCGCCCTGCCCCCCCATGGCGAGGATGGCGATGGAAATGGGTTTGTCCAGAACCGGAGCGCCGGTCAGATGGTCGGCAAGCGCATTCATGGTATTCTCCCTCAGTCCGGAAAGGCGACGCGGCGGCTGTCCGCGAGGCCTTGCAGGGTTCCGATCACCGCGCTGCGCATGCGCGCGACAAGTCGATCCCAGCGGGTTGGGTTGTGGATGACGTCGGCGCGGTAGAACGAGGGGCAGAGCACGGCCGCCTCGGAGACCTCGCCGCAGTTCCCGCAGCCGACGCAGGTGTTGTCGATGGCGGCAACCGGATCATCCTTGAGTGGGTCATCGGTTTGTTTGACCGAAAGCGATGGGCAACCCGACAAGCGGATACAGGCGTGATCCCCGGTGCAGACGTCCTCATCGACGCCGAAGCGTTCCTTGACCATGCGCTTGCCGGCCTTGACCGCCGCGCGGAACTGGGGCTTCACCCGGCGCTGCTTGTTCAGCATGCATTCGGAAGAGGCGATAATCACCTTGGGGCCGGTTTCCTCGGTTGTCAGCGCCTCGGTCAGGGTCGCCTGCATCTTTGCCACGTCATAGGTGCGGTCGATCTGTCGGACCCATTTCACGCCCATGCCCTTGACCGCGGTGGCGATGCTGTGCTGGGTCGAGCGCCGGGGATTATCGGCGCGTGAAGACAGGATGTCCTGCCCGCCGGTCGCGGCTGCGTAATGGTTGTCGACGATTATGATCACGCCGTCATGTTCGTTGAAGACGGCATTGCCGATGCTCGACGTGAGGCCGTTGTGCCAAAATCCGCCATCCCCCATGACCGAAATCGTGCGTTTGTCGGACTTTACGTTGAAGGCTGACGCCCCGGCCCCGGACAACCCGTAACCCATGGTGTTGCCGCTGACGTTGAAGGGCGGCAGGTTCGCAAAGATATGACAGCCGATATCGCCTGAAACATGGTGCTGACCAATGTCCTTTTCGGTCAACTTCATGGCCGCGAAGATCGGCCGTTCGGGACAGCCCGTGCAGAATCCGGCCGGACGCGGCGGCACCGTGTCGGCCAGTTTCTTGACCGGCTCGGAGGTCAGGATCGGAACCGGGTCAGGCGCCGGGGGACGGTTACCCAGCCTGTCGGACGCGTGTTTCTCGAAGAAGTTGCGCAGACCCTTTTCAACCACGGAGGCGGTATAGTCACCGCCCATGGAGAGCATGTCCTTGCCATGTACCCGGGTGGTCAGCTCGTGGCGGTGAAGCACCGAAATCAGCGACTGCTCAATGTAGTTCGGGTGACCTTCCTCGACCATGATCACCGCGCGCTTGTCGCGGCAGAACTCGACCACCTCGTCATCGACCATCGGATAGGTGACGTTCATGACGTAAATCGGAATCGAGGTTTCGCCATAGGCATCGGCCAGGCCAAGATACAGCAGCGCGCGCATCAGGCTGTTGTACAGCCCGCCCTGAACCACGATGCCCACATCGCCGTTATCGGGGCCGAATACCTCGTTCAGCTTGTTCTCGCGGATATGGCGGATGGCCGCCGGATAGCGTTCTTCCAGTTTTTCGACATCCTGCGCAAGGGAGGCCGGCGGCAGCACCACGCGGTTGATGTCCCGGCGGGGAGATTGCAGCGCATCGCGCAGCTTGAAATCGGGGGCGCGATTGTCCTTGGCGACGAATTCACCGTGAACGTGACAGGCACGAATCCTGACCTGCATCATGACCGGCGTGTTCGACGACTCGGACAGCTCGAAGCCCTGCTCGACGCAATTGACGAGCGATTCCAGGTTGGGCCGCGGGTCCAGAAGCCACATCTGCGACTTCATGGCGAACGCATGGCTGCGCTCTTGCGGGATGGACGACCCCTCGCCGAAATCCTCTCCGAGAATGATCAGCGTGCCACCCGTCACCCCGCCCGAAGCCAGGTTGGTCAGCGCATCCGACGCCACGTTGGTCCCCGCGGTCGATTTCCAGGTGACGGCACCGCGCAACGGATACATCACCGAGGCCGACAGCATAGCCGCCGCGGCGGCCTCGGAGGCCGAGGATTCGAAATGCACATCGAGTTCGTCGAGCAATTCGTTGGCGTCCGCCAACACATCCATGAGATGCGAGATCGGAGAGCCTTGGTAGCCGCCGACATAACTCACCCCGGATTGCAGCAGCGCCTTCGTGATGGCCAGGATCCCTTCGCCGCGAAAGATTTCCCCTTCGCCCGCACGCAGATCCTGCACTTCTTTCTTGAACGATCTTTCAGCCATATTACCAGTTCTTTGTCAGGAATGTTTCAGTGTGATCCGGACCAGAACCGGTTACCGCTTCAGCGTGATACCTGCAGCTTCGCGGTCCCATGTGTCCGGTGTCAAACCCCTGTCGCGAAGCTTGAACTTCTGAACTTTTCCGTTTTCGGTTCTTGGCAGGCTGCCGACGAAGTCGAAGTAACGCGGCACGGCGAAATACGACATCTTTCCCTCGCAATGGCGGATCAGCTCTTCGCCCGTCAGATTGGATCCGCTTGCCGGAACGATGGTGGCCATGACTTCATCCTCGGCCAGTTCCGACGCCACCGGAAACACGGCGACCATTTCCACGTCCGGATGCGCGATCAGGACTTGTTCGACCTCGTAGGAGGAAATGTTCTCGCCCCGACGCCGGATGCTGTCCTTCATCCGGTCGATGAAGCGATAATATCCGTCTGAATCCCGCACCATGCGGTCGCCGGTATGCAGCCACAGGTTGCGCCAGGTTTCCAGCGTCTTTTCCGGCATCCCGAAATAGCCAAGCGCCATGGAAAACGGTTCCGTTGCGCGCAGTACCAGTTCCCCGGCCTCACCATCCGGCAAGGGATTGTCGTACTCGTCGACGATCTGGGCCTCGAAGCCCTCGCGTAGCTGGCCCGCCCATCCATGCCGCACCGTCTTGGCATTGGCGCCGATGACGGCGTTGCTTTCCGTCGCTCCATACCCTTCAAGCAAGATGATACCCGTGCGGTCCGAGAACGCCTCGGCGGCACTGGCCGGAACCCCGGGAGACAAGGCCACCCGGATCGAATGCCCGCGTTCCTCTTCGCCCGGATCGCGGGACAGCAGCATCGGCACCATCGCACCGAGAAGATAGGTCACCGTCGCGCCGGATGCCTTCATCGACTTCCAGAAATTGCTGACGGAAAAACGCGGTTCGACAACCTGTGTCGCACCAAACAACAATGCCTGGAAAAAGCAGTTCATCGCGTTGGTGTGAAACAGCGGGAGCGGGGTGTGCAGCACATCCTTCTCGACGACGCCCAGTTGAGAACCGGTATAATATGCCCACCAGAAGAACTGCGCATGCGGGCAGATTACGCCTTTGGAAAGACCGGTGGTGCCGGAGGTATAAAGGATGGTCAGCGGATCGTGCGGCTGAACCGCAGCGGGTTCGATCGGATCCCCGGCTTCGGGAAATGGCAGGGCGCGCGGCCCGTGGGACGGAAAGGCCCCGTCGTGATCGCCGATAACCCAGATCGTCTCGACCTGCAGCGCCTGGAAGTCCAGATCATATAGCGCCCCGAGTATGTCGGATTCGATGATCAAAAGCTTGGCGCCGGAATTCGACAGGATGTGCTGAAGCTGAAATCCGCGGGACGCCACGTTGATCGGCACCGAGATGGCGCCCCTCCAGCCGCATGCCACGAAGGCCTTCATGAACTCGGGTCGGTTCGAGGCCATGATCGCGACCCGGTCCCCCTTCTCGATCCCGGTTTCCGCGAGCTTGCCCGCATAACCCTCGGCGACGTCCTGAACACCGTCGAACGTCAGACGAGCATCCCCGCAGGCGAACAGGTCTTGTTTGCCGTACTTCTGCGACTGGCGCTGAAGCATATTGGGAAAAGTCCGATCCTCGGGGCCAAACTTTTCTTTCAAGTATTCTGAAGTCATCGCGTTACCTCCTTGCCGCGCCTCTCCGCCTGCATGGTTGCGCATTTTCATCGCAGCCTACGCTCACAAAGTGGCCTTGATCTTTGATTCGATTTCTTATATGACAAATCATATGATTTTGTCTACTGTTCGAAGGTGGTTTTTCGAATCCACCTCACCTTCTGAAAGGAAACGCGATGCACGGAATGTTTTTCGACGATGTCACGGTCGGCCAGATTTTTGAAACCAAGGCAGTTACCGTGTCGAAGACCGACATTCTAAACTTTGCCAATGGTTTCGACCCTAATCTGTTTCACCTCGACACGGCGGTCGCGAGGTGCCATGGATTTCCGGATGTTATCGCAGCGGGGATGCACACGCTTTCGCTGAGCATGAAACTGTTTTTTGACCTGAACCTCTGGGATGACGCGGTGCTGCCATCCCCGGGGATAGACAACGTACGTTGGCTTCGTCCGGTTCTGCCGGATACCTGTCTGTTCGTGAAAGCAAAGGTTTCTGAAGTGCTGCCCTCGAGATCGAAACCGGACCGCGGTATAATTAAGGTTCACCAAGAGACACTGGAACAAAGCACCGGCGCAGTGCTCTTGAGCCTGGATGCAATGCACCGGCTGAAGCGGCGGCCTGCAAGCACTCACCCAGCATCCAAGAAGGAAGACGCGGCATGACCGGACCCGAACAGAAAGAACCGATCATGGCTTCTGAACAAGAGATGATCGATTTCGAGAGTTTTCTTCCGTATTATTTTCACTTGATCGCCGAGGGACTGAGCCAGCGGTTCCGCACGATTCTGAAGCCTCACGGCGTGACCATCCGAAGATGGCGCATTCTCATGGTTCTCATGACAAGTGGCACCTGCAACATGACCGAGCTCAGAGAGAAATCCCTGATCGAGCAATCAGCGCTCAGCCGTGTCGTGGACCAGATGGAGCGTGACAACCTTGTCGTCCGCCGCCCAAAGGCCGGCGACAACCGCATCATCGAGGTATTTCTGACCGATCAGGGCCGCAAGAGTTACTTCGATCTGGTTCCTGCGGCGCGAACCTATGCCGAGAGCATCGTGGACGGGATTCCAAAACGAGAACGGCAGGCGCTTCTCAATTCTCTGAGAAAGATCCTGCATAACCTAGAAAAGAACTAGGAGACAGCCAGGGTCGGGGGAGCGGACGCCCCTTCCTGTCGGCAGCGGAACGTGCCGACGTGATGTTTGCTAAGTGCATCACAAAAGCACAGAGCATCCACGGCATCGACAATGCTGTTGACCGGACCGGTCTCATGCTTCTCATGCGCGCCGCCGGCAAGGTCTTACGGAATTCGAAAGACCAATAGATCTCCGACATCCGCGTTCTCATGCCAGCATCGCGTCGATTTCGTCTTGGGTTCCAATTCCCAACTTGACCGCTGCTTCTCTGACACTTCCCTGCTCGACCAGCGCCATCTTGGCAACTTCGGCGGCTACCGAATAGCCGAGGTAAGGCACCAGCATGGTTGCCAGGACCAGACTATTTTCGAGCATATCTTCGCAAAGCGCGGCATCGGCCTGAATACCCTGCACGCATTTCGTGGCAAGGGTATCCATGGCATTGCCCAAGATCCTCATGCTTTGCAGAATATTCAGGATTATGACCGGTTCAAAGGCATTCAACTGCAATTGTCCGGCTTCCGCCGCCATGGTGACAGTCAGGTCATTGCCGATGACCTGAAACGCCACTTGGTTGACGACCTCGGGGATCACCGGGTTCACCTTGCCGGGCATGATCGAAGACCCGGCCTGGACAGGTGGCAGCCCGATTTCGTTGAACCCCGACCGCGGGCCGGAAGACAACAGCCGCAGGTCGTTGCATATCTTGGACAGTTTCACCGCGATGCGCTTCAGCACGCTGGAAAAGGTGACATAGGCCCCCGTGTCCGACGACGCTTCGATCAGGTCGCCTGCCAGCTTCACCGGCAGTCCGGTGAGGCGCGAGAGCTCCGCCACCACTGCCTCGGCATACCCGTCGGGCGTATTGACCTGGGTTCCAATCGCTGTGCCACCGAGGTTCACTTCGAGAAGGAGGTGTTTCAGCCGCCCGATGATCTCGACATCTTCGTGAATGGTCACGGCGAACCCCGTGAACTCCTGTCCAAGCGTCATCGGAACGGCGTCCTGTAACTGCGTCCGGCCGATTTTTCTGATGTCGCAGAACGCGGCGGCTCGATCCCGGAAGGCTTCGGCCAGGCGCATCTGCGCTGCGGAAAAAGCTTCGCATTGCGACACGATGGCCAAGCGCATGGCGGTCGGATAGACGTCGTTTGTAGATTGCGACCTGTTCACGTCATCATTCGGGTGCAGGTGCGCGTAGTCACCGGGCTGGTGGCCCGACTTGATCAGTCCGAGATTTGCAATGACCTCGTTCATGTTCATATTGGTCGAGGTACCCGCCCCGCCCTGGATCATGTCGACCCGAAACTCGTCGTGCCAGCAACCGGCGATGATTTCGTCGCACACCTCCTCGATCACGCGCGCCTTCTGCGGTGACAGGACACGCAAGTCGGCGTTCACCCGCGCAGCAGCTTTCTTAACCGATGCGAGTGCCCGGACAAACTCGGGGAAGTGCGACAAAGGCATGCCGGAGATCGGAAAGTTCTCGATCGCGCGCTGGGTGTTGATGCCCCACAGGCAGGTTCGCGGCAAATCCATCGGTCCAAGACTGTCGTGCTCAGTCCGGATGTCGTGTTTCATGTCGTGGAAACCTGTTCTTGGCGCTCTGGCCAATGGTGTGCGCCGCGCCGGATCGGCGCGACGCGATCGGAAAGGGTGCAAATGCCGGTCTGCCTGCTCTTGCTCGGGAGGAAGCAAGGACAGTCTTGCGAACCCTTACTCCGATTTCAGCGATAGGCTGGATTTCCGACCATTGGCCACCAACTCCCTGAAGTCGCGGATCGCCTGGTCCGGCGACAGGTTGCAGTGCTGACCGCGGCAGATTCCGGTGCCATTCAGACGCGCTAGGCGCACCTGCATCTCGGCGCTGAAAAGCGTGACGGCGGCCGAATTCACGACGGGTGCAGGCCCGACCGTCATGCCGAACTCGGAGCCGACCAGCATTGCCGGGAGAATGCCGGCGGCGACGATGACATCGGCCCCCTTGTCGACCATTGGCTGCGCTGCAGAGCGGAACGCGCCAAGCATCCGCGCCTTGGCCTCCGGATCACCCGCGAAGGCATCGGAAAAATCGGATGGCTGCCCGTTCATCCCTGCCACATGCACGACCCGGTCGCTTAGACCGTAGAGCGCGGCCTGTTCCAGATGATGAGACCTGTACAGTTCGTCCAGCGAAACCAGGCCGATGGTCCGACCAAGCTGCGCTGCGAAATGCATCGTGACCTCTCCGGCGCCGATGACAGGAATGTCCACGGCTGATTTCATCTCGTAGAGACTGGGGTCCTGGAAATGCCCCATGACCACGGCGTCATACTCCGCTTCGGCTGCGGCAATGGCATTGTCGATCGCCAGCACGGCACACCTCAGCTCGGACAAGCGGCTGAACGCTCGATCCGGCGGCGTAATGCCAAACACCTCTACTGTCGTGCCGGGCGACGCGATTGCGTTGAGGTCCCGCGCCAGCTTTTCCATGTACGGCGCGCTTGCCGTCTCATCCACGAAACTTTGCCAGAAAATCCGCATTTTTCCACTCTCCGATTGCAATGTTATTCTGCATCCGCCAGCGCGAGAACCCGAAGCGGACTGCCCGAGCCTTCGAGAACCTTGAGCGGGGCCGAAACGATGATCGTCCCCTTCACTGGCAGCTTGTCGAGGTTTGTCAGGCATTGAAGCCCGTATTTTCCAGCGCCGTGCAGAAGATTGTGCGCAGGAAAGGGAAGCGAGAAGTTCCCTGCCAAACCCGCGTCGGTACCGATCGTTTCGGTACCAAAGCCGATTATATCGCGCTCCTTGATCAGCCACCGGATCGCCTCTTCGGTCGGGCCGGGGGTGTGGGCGCCGTCATCCTTCAGATTGGCATATTCGGCACCGCTTTTCTTGTACCAATCGGTGCGCATCAGGACCCACCATCCGGCGGGAATCTTCCCGTTCACCTCTTCCCATTTCAACAGGTCGTCGACGGTCAGAAGGTAATTGGGATCGGCCGCGCTTTCACGCGAGCAATCAATGATACAGGCGGGGCGGATCATCGGGTCCAACGGCATGGTGTCGACCGTGTTCCGCGGCAAGTCGCGCCCGGTGACCCAATGCGCCGGCGCATCGAAATGGGTGCCGGTATGTTCCGAGAAGGTCAGCTTGTTCCAATACCAAGAAGGCCCGGCGGCGTCGTATCTTGCCAGCCGCTCGATCTTCACCGGAGTTGCCTGGGCAAATTCCGGCGGCAGCACCAAGGTCGGAAAATCCGGCGAGAGGGTGTGCGTCAGATCGACGATCCGCAGCGCCCCCGTTGCAAGGGCCTCGGCCAATATATGCTGTACCGACTGGGTCATGATTTATCCTCCGGGTCTTGTGGCTGCGATTTCGCGTTCTGCGGCCTTGGGGTTGGACAGCAATCTTTCATGGATATCCTGTGCGACGGCGCCGACATGCACATCTTCGAGCCCCCGTTTCAGGCCATCGACAATGCTCCGCGAAAGCACCCGCGCCGTGACCCGGGGTTGCGGCATCGTCTGGAGCCATTCGGACTCCGACGCGCCGGTCAGCACGTTCATCATCCGAATGCCGCCCTGCCGTAACTCGGCCCGCAGGCTGTGCGACAAGTTCAGCGCGGCGGCATGCGCCATGCTGTATCCGGCAAAAACGGCCGACGGTGTTTGTGCATAGACCGAAAGCACGTTAACCCAAGCCGCCGCGCCGGTGTCGCCGTCGGCGCCCCGCGCGGCCATGATCGGAGCGAAGCGTGTGGCCAGCCGCATCAGCCCCATGGCGACCACATCCATGGCCTCTGCCGTGTGGCTAAGTTGCCCGGGCGCAAGATACCCGCCAGGGCGGATGTGATCCGTGGTATTGATCAGGATCTCGGTCTTGGCGGCATAGGCGTGGCTCAGTTCAAAGACCGACCGTTCGCTGCGCACATCCAGCGGCACAAGCTTCACCTTCTTGAGTTGGATCAGCTCATCGCCCGCCGGGAACGGTTTCCAATCGTCAGGGACGCCGACGAACACCTTGCGCGCGCCGGCCTTCAGCAGGTCCTTGACCAGAGCGGGCGTCACCGGGTTGCGACCATCGGTGATAAGAATCCGGCGATGCCGGGGATCGGCGGTCATCTCGCGCCATTGCGGATCGTCCATGTATGTGGCCTCGCTGCCTTCGGGCGCGGCGTAAAAGACCGCCTGCCCTGCCTTGTCGAGCTTCAGGCTCATGGTGACCTTTCCACTTTCTTCGCAGCCGTAATGCGCATGGGCGAGAACGATCGGACCGCAATCGAGCCGAACCAGCGCCACGCGCCACGGCGCGCGCTCGCGGAAGTAGGTCAGAAAGGGAACCTCTGCCTCGGTCAGCGACAGGACCGTGCCGCCGGTCGCCGCATCGCCAAGTGAAAATTCCCCCGCCAGACACACTGGACAGCAGTCGTGCGCTGGTGCCACGAAGGTACCGCAACTGCGGCATTGCAAAAGTGCGAACCGGCCCTCGGCAGCGGCTTGCGCCAGCATATGTGCCTGACGGCTGCGCGCCTGTGGGGGCAGCGTGACTTGACGAGTTCTCTCAAGCGGGTCCTTGTTGCCAGGAACGTCCAGTGGTCTGAACATCATGCACCTCCCGATAGGATGACGGCGGCCGACGCGAGTCCCCGGTCGTAGTTGATCATTCCAAACCCGGCAGCCATCGCATGCTGTGCCTTTGCAACCTGGGTTCCCCCGGCCTGGTCCGTGACCTGTCGCACGGCTTCGACAAGGCCCAAAAAACCGCCCGCGACACCCGCTTGCCCTGCCGAAAGCTGCCCGCCAGAGGTGTTGTGCGGGAAACTGCCCTCGATGGTCAGGTCGTGCTGTTGAACGAAATCCGATCCCTCGCCCTTCTTGCAAAAGCCGAGATCCTCGAACTGCATCATCGAGATGAAAGGATAATCATCATAGGTCTCCAGCACGTCGATCTGCGCGGGCTCCAGCCCGGACATCGTGTAAAGCTCGCCGATATCGGCGGCCCAGCCCCCGCGTTCCTGAACCGCGTCCTCGGAAAACGCATTATGACGCTCGATCGTGGCGCTGATCCGGGCGAAGGGCAGTCCTTGCGCGCGGGCTGCCGCCTCGCGCATGACCAGAAACCCTTCGGCGCCAGCACAGGGCATGACGCAATCGAACAGGTGGATCGGCGCGGAGATCGCGCGCGCGTTCATGTAGGTGTCCAGATCCAGCGGAGTCTTGAACAGCGCATTTTGGTTTTTCAACGCGTTGGCACGCTGCGCGACGGCGATCTTACCGAAATCCTCGCGGCGCGCGCCGTATTTGCGCATGTAGTTCGAGGCGATCAGCGCAAAACTGGTGTTCGGCCCCCCTGCACCATAAGGAAACACGCCATCCTGCGAAAACCGCGAGAACGACTTCAGCGACTCCTCGAAACTGTCGACGGCATTGGTGTCTGCGCCGATGCAGGCGACGATATCCGCATCGCCCATCTGCACTGCGCGGGCGGCACGGCGCAGCGCAACAATCGCGGCCACGCCGCCGAACGGCAGGAAATCGATGAACCTTGGTGAAACGCCGAAATGTTGCGTCAAGCCGATCACGCTGTCCGGGGCGGTCGAGAAGCTCCCGACCGACAGCCCGTCGATGTCACGGTGGCCGAGCCCCGCGCCATTGGCCAGTGCCGCCAAGGCGCGCCCGATCCACCAGATCGTGCTCTCCGATGAATACCTCCTGTAGGGGACGGTCACTGGCGTGGTGATCACCACATCGTTGTAGGGGTGTCTTGATGGATTGCTCATTCTGGCCGAACTCCCGGGCGCGCTGGCGTTACGTCAGGTGACCGCCGTGAGCTTCACGTCGATGTTCCCGCGCGTTGCGTTGGAGTACGGGCACCGTTCATGGGCACCGGCAAGCACCTTGTCGGCCACGTCCTGCTCAAGCCCGGGCATGTTGACCACCAATTCGACGGTCAGCGCATATCCGACTTCGATCGGCCCCATGCCAACCTTGGCGGAGACCGAGGTCTCGGCGGGGAGGCTGATCTTCGAGGTCCGCGCGACCAGCTTTACCGCGCCGAGGAAGCAGGCCGAGTAGCCGGCGCCGAAAAGCTGTTCGGGGTTCGTGCCTTCGCCGCCCGGTCCGCCCATTTCCTTGGGAATGACGAGGGCCACGTCGAGATTTCCGTCGTCGCTGCGGGACCGCCCGTCGCGTCCGCCCTGCGATGTCACGGTGGTTTCGTAAATGATTTTCTTAGGCGTTTTCATTCTGTGTCTTCCTTCTACTTTGGATGATGTGTGTGAACACGCGGACCTGCGCCCGGCGCGGTGCAACCGTCACAACCCTTTGGGATTCTCGATGAATTCTTGGAGGATGTCGGGCGGCGGCTGGACGAATTCGCCGCTGCGGCTCACCCGCAGGCCCGTCATCTCCTTCAGCCGCACCGCCAGCTCGGCCCGTTTGAGAACCACAGGTACGCCATTCAGAACCGGCGCGCCCTCCACGCAATGTGCATGAAGGCGATTGAAGGCCAGCATGGGAATTCCCCCCCCGGGAACCAGCACATCCAGACCCGCGTCGACGGCGTCGCGCATCTCGTCCTCGAACTTGGCCGCGATGGTATCCAGCATCTCGTCCGACGAGAGTGCCTCCATCACCTGCCCTGGCTCGAACCGCATGCTCAGGAGTTCCGGGACCCGGGATTCGAGGCAGTATTTCCGGATCTGGTGCCGGAACCATGGATCGTAACGCCGGTTAAAGGACACCACGCCGATCCGCTGTCCAAGCTCGCAAGCCTGCAACAAGGACGCTTCGCCCAGGCCAAGCACAGGGATGTCGACAGCGGCGCGGCACTCGTAAAGGCCGGCATCCTGGAAATGGCCGATGACAAAGGCATCATAGCCCTCGGCTTCGGCGCGCATGGCGTTGCAGATCACTTCCCGGGCGCAGCGAAATTCGACCAGCGAATGTGCGTAGCTGTCATGCGGCGTGATCCCCCGGATATCGACCTCGGTTCCGGGGTCGGCGACGGCCATCAGGGCAGCCTCCAAGTGGCGCCAGTAAGCGGCGCCGTTTTCCGCATCGACAAAGCTCTGGTACCAAATGCGCATGGATCAGTTCCTTATAAGACTGGGCAGCCACAGCGCGATCTCTGGAAAGATCGTCACGATGGTGACCAACAAAAGGGTGCACAGGATGAACGGTGCGGCTGCGCGCGCGATTTCTCCCAAGGTCGTTCCGGGCGGGCTGACGCTCAACATGACGAACAGTAGCAGTCCGAACGGTGGCGTCGCGAGGCTCAGTTCGAGGCCGAGCAACATGACCACGCCGAACCACACCGGGTCAAAGCCGTTCAGGATGATCAGCGGCATGAAGATCGGGATGGTGAGCATCATGATCGACAGCTGATCCATGAACATGCCCAGGATCAGCACGATGAGGAACATCAACGCGATGAGCGCATACGGGTTCAGGTCGAGGCTCTTGGCGAATCCGATCAAGCCGGACGAGGCTCCGGAAAAGGCCATGATCTGGGAAAACGTCGTCGAGCCCAGGATGATCACCAGCATCATGCCCGACACCTTCAGCGACTCCATCAGGGACGCCCGGATCGCCTCGATGGTCAGCACGTTTTTCAGCAGCGCCAGGATCAGAACCGCGAATGTGCCAAAGGCCGCGGATTCCGATGGTGTTGCCCAGCCAAGCAGGATCATCCCGATCACCGCGAACACCACGAGCCCCATCGGCAGGACATCAACTGTAACCGCACGCAGGATTTCCTTGGCTGTTGCGCGGTCGGCCGCGTAGCCGGGCGCGGCATCCGGATCGGCATAGATTTGCCATGCGATCGTCACGATGAAGAGAAGCGCAAGGAGAACGCCGGGGATCAGGCCTGCGATCAGCAGGGCCCCCACATCAATCCGGGCAAGCGATCCGAACAGCACCGCCAAGGAAGACGGCGGGATGATCATCGCAAGCCCGCCGGTAGCCAGGATCGGCCCCATGATCATGTGCTTCTTGTAGCCCCGCTTGAGCATGTCAGGCAGCAGGGTCGTCCCGAGAAGGGCGGTGTTGGCGATCGACGATCCCGACAGCGTCGCGAAAAGCGTCCCGCCCGCCACCGTCAGATAAGCAAGCCGCCCTTTGATCGAGCCAAAGCACTTGTCCAGCGCGTCAAAGACCCGTGCCGCCAGCCCCGTATGAAACAGCAGCGCACCCATTAGAATGAACAGGGGAACCGGTACGAGCGCAAAGCTTGTCACTGCCGTCGTCGAATTGGTGATCAACTGATCGATGCCGACCAACCCACCCATGAAGAGAAAGGCACCGACGACGTTGATCGTGATAAATGCTACGGCCACCGGCACGCCGATGAACATGCAGAAGAGAAGGCCCCCTATCAGGTAGAAGGCTGCGACATACCATTCCATCAGCCTTCTCCTTGCGAGCCGCGGAACCGTTCGCCGCGCAAGAGCAATATCAGGAACTCGACAGCCATCAGGCCGAAGCCGACGCTCAGCATCGCATACAGCACCCATCCGGGGAAATTGACGGACCGCATGTCAACCGCACCGTTCTGCGTCACTTCGATGGCGACGGCGGCTGCGCGCCAGCTCACGACGGCCAGTACCAACACGGACAGTGTCAGGGCGACCTGCGACACCACACGCCGAACAGCTGCGGGCATCTTGTCGACGAAGGACTGGATCGCGACGTGGCCATTTGTGCGCACCAGATAGGGGGCAACGGCCATCGTGCTGAACAGCAGTCCATACTCGATCAGTGCACTGAATGCCTGGAGGGAGCGGTAGCCGAGGTTCCGCATGGCGACATCACCGATAATCGCAATGGCTATGAACGAGAGACACGCCACCCCTAAGTAGACGAGGCACCTGAGGGTGCCATCATACAGTTTCATAAAGATCATTAGCAGGACCTTCTCCATGCAAGGCAATTGCGCGGACACGACGGTACGTGCCCGCGCGAACTCGGTTATTGCTGGTAGTAGGCGGCCTTCAACTGGTCATAGTATTCGGAACCGGCGTTTTCCATCCGCTCCCAGACCTTTCCATACGCCGCGTCGAGGAACTCTTCCCGCGCCTCGCCTTCGAGTTCGAGGAATTGCATCCCGGACGCCTTGACGGCTTCTTCCGAGGTCTTGATCTTGTTCTGGAAATGGTCGTAGGACATCTGCTCGTATTCGGCGGTCAACCGGGTCAGCAGCTCCTTTGCCTCATCGCTGAGCGCATCGTATTTCTCGGCGTTGGTGGCTACGGCCAGATCGGTCTGGAAGAAACCGGGATCAATCCGGTAGTTCAGGAACTTATCCCAGGACAGGTCCTCGATACCCATGGACGGCCACCCGGTCCCGTCGAAGGAATGGCGCTCGAGGCCGGTATAAACGTCGGTCACGGCCATGTTCACCGGAATGATGCCCAGCGATTCGAAGAAGCTCGTATAGAGCGGAGATGTCCGGATCCGTAGTCCGTCGAAATTGATACCGCCGTCTTCGGTCCGTTCCGGTTCGTCGAGCGTGTAGATGTGGAATTGGATACCGCCATCGAGCTGACCGTTGATGAACACCCCGAGCTTCTTGCGTGAGGCTTCCTGCATGATGGCAAGGCCGCCGTTCTTGCGCGCCTCCATCGGCGTGACGGTCGAACCGGTCCATGCGTCACCTTCGGGCATGCTCCCGAGGTAGTAGGCAAGAGGACCGTAATACATGTCCACGATGCCGCGACGAACCGCGTCCACCTGCTGGTTTTGCGGGAACATCTCCGGGCCGCCGACATAGTCGATCTGGATGACGCCCTCGCCGTTCTCGTTCACGTAGTCGACGTAGCGCTGGAAGCTCTCCGTGAAGATCATCGATTTCGGGAAAGCGGCAATCGCGCGAAGCGTCTCTTCGGCCTTGGCGGGAATGGCTGCGCCGGCGACCATGATCGCGGCGACGGGCAGTGCTCTTGCCACGATTTTCGTAAGTGTCTTGAAATCAGTTAGTTGCATTGTCTTTCCTCCAGTTGGGCTGATTCCCCACGGCGTCGCATCCTTTACTTGCAGACAAGATCGCCATAGGTGTTTGGTTTTTCATATGTATTTTCATTTGTTAGCGCCCGTGTCAATTTGTCATCGTCCGCCCGAACGGGTCTCGGACTTCACGCTGACTTGAAGCATTACGGTCAAAAACGGAGATGAGGCTAGGAACCAACGCCCCCTCTTCACCACCGCCAATCCAATACTAGATACACGAGAGCGGCCGTTCGAAAGCGCAACAGCGCCTTACAAGTTGACCCACCCCTCGGGCGGCTTGCCCCGGCCCGGGTGCACGGCGCCACAGGCGGGACATGTACGCGCCTCGATGCTGTTGTGGAATGCCTCGTATACCTTAGGCAGTTCGGTGACGATCCCCTCGGCGCCACTCAGCTCCACTTCGGCGCGGTGCACCAGGCCCTCGCAGTTGAAGCAGTACCACTCGAAGCCCTCTTTCATACCGGGCTGCCGCGGCGCTTCGACGACGATGCCGATCGACCCTTCCTGCGGGCGCTGCGGCGCGTGGCGGACATGCGGCGGCAACATGAACACCTCACCCTCGCGCACCGGCACGTCGTAGATCTTGCCGCCATCGGCGATCTTCAGCATCATGTCGCCCTTCTGCTGAAAGAACCATTCCTCGACCGGGTCGTCGTGAAAATCCACGCGCGTGTTCGGGCCACCCACGACCATCACGATCATGTCGCCTTCCTTGTGAAGCAGCTTGTTGCCGACCGGGGGGCGCAATTGGTCGGCATTGTCTTCGCACCACTTCTTGAAATTGAAGGGTTTCAGGGTGGGGTGGTTGAACATGGCTTCCTCCAGTTGAGACCTTCGCTGTGCGTCGAAAGGATGTGTCGTTATCCTATACCCTATCCAAATCCGCGCACCCGGTTTAGAAATATTCAGGGAAGTAGGTATCAGATTATGGAATATCGGGTGTCATTGCGAAAACAGGATCGCAGACCCCAAAAAAGCCAACCCGCCAGCCAGGGCCAGCAGCCGCCCATCAAAGCGTTCGCCCTTGAAGAACAGCGCGATAAAAGCCGCCGAGAAGAACAAATCGAGCGTGCCCAGTATCGCGACGCTCGACACCGGCGCCATGCTCAACGCGAGAAACTGCAGCGTCTGCCCGATCCCGAGGGACAACGCGGTTGCCCAATGCCAGACGCAGCGGTCGCAAAACAGGTGCCGGAAGGCACCGCCACGGAACGCGGCGACTAAAGGAAACCAGACCAGCCCCATCACAGCCCCGAACAGCGTGCCAAACAGCGGATCGGGAATCCCATCAAGACCCATGCGGCGGAAACTGTAGGCCAGAGCATAGCACAGCGCAGACGCAATGCCGAACAGGTCTCCGGTCAAGTTCTGCGTGATGGACAGGTGGCACGGCAGCAGTTGATAGCACAACACGCCTGCCATGATGATGGCGCCGCCCACCAGGACGTGCGCTTCTGGCCACTCGCCTAAAAGCATCAGCCCGCAGGGTAGAGCGAAGACCGGGATCAGGCGGCGGAACAGGGCAGCCTTGACCGCGCCAATCCGTTCGGTGGCCCGGTACATCGTCGTCCGGCCCAGCACTGTCGAAAAGATCCCGGCAAGCGCGAACAGGGCCAAGCCGGGCGCACTGTCCCAGCTGGCCAATTGCGACAGAGACACGCCACCCCAGATCAACCAGAGGCCCACCGTCAGGACGCATGTGGCGACCACCGATAGGAAGACTCCATTGTCGCCCGTGGCGTCCTTCTTGCCCTTCGAGATCGTGACTCCGGCGATGCCGTATAACATCGCCGAGCACAGAGCGAGGATTTCTCCGGTCATTCCCTGACCGTCAGAGTTTGAGTCCGCAGCTCTCGAAAGCGGCGCGGGTGGCGGCCTTTTCCGCGTCGGTCATTTCAAGCATCGGGTGGCGGACATGGCCACCCACCTGCCCCAGCAATTCCTGCCAGTACTTGCCATGCGCCGTGGGCTTGCCGCCCGGTTTGGTGCCCCGGATTGCCTCGCGCACCGGATCAAGGCTGTTGCGGACCCGCCGCGCCTCGTCGAATTTCCCGGCAAAGGCCAGTTGCGTGTATTCGTGCATCCGCAGGTCGTTCGCGGTCTGCAACTGGTAAGGCGGCGAGGAACACAGGTAGAGCTGCCAGCCCAGCTCCTCTATATTATCGAGCCATTCGTCCTCGGAAGAAGTGGAAACAAGGATCTTGTCCCCCACCATGCGGCTCAGGCGCGCATAAATCTCGCGCGGGACCGAGTATTTGATAGCCATAATGTTGGGCAGGTCCGCGATGCGCGCGCAGGTCTCGGGCTCCATCAGGTAACCGCTGTCGGGGTGCGACCACATCGCGATGCCGATATCGAGGCGATCGCACAGGTACTTGTAGTAGTTGTAGAGCACTTCGTCCCGGTCATGGCAGAAGCTCAGCATCGGCGCATGGACGACGACATAATCGGCGCCGCAGTCCTGCGCGTGCAGACCGAGTTCCAGCACCGTATCCACGTTCTGGTCAGAGATCGACATGATCGTGCCCGCTTTGCCGCCGCATTCCTCGGCGGCGACGGTCATGTTGCGCTTGCGCTCGTCCAGCGACATCGACCAGAACTCGCCCTGCTTGCCGGCGATGAAAAGCCCCTGGATTTGCAAGTCGTCGATCCAGTGGCGGATATTGTGGCGCAGGCCGGCTTCGTCAAAGCTGCCATCCGCGTGAAACGGGTTCAATGCGGCCGCCCAGATTCCCCACATGGTTTCGCGGGCGTGGGCCTTGGCTTCATGCTTCGTGTATTGCATCGGATGGAGTCCCTTGGTTCTGCGGCTCGGACAGGATGTGCGTGAAAGCTGCAGCGAATCCCTGGATTATCCAAATCGAATGTTTGAAATCAGGTATAGGAAAATCGAATTTCCAAGAGCCTTGTGTTAAAGTTAATATAGTGCCCCAAACAGGAGGCTTCATGAAGATTGGTCTGATCGGCCGCGGCGCCATCGCCCGGTATGTCGAAGAAAAGCTGAAAGCCGAGGGTCACCCTGTCACGGCCTACCTGCTACGTCCCCAAAGGGTGGATGAGATGCGGGCGGCGCACTGCACGCAGACAGGCGACGGGCCTGCCTTCGTGTCCTCGGTCGCGGATTTGCCTGCGGATCTGGATCGCGTCGTCGATTGCGCGGGGCATCATGCGTTGCACGAGTATGGCACTGCGATTCTGCGCGCAGGTTTCGATCTGACCACCGTCTCGCTGGGCGCTCTGGCCGACCCGGCACTCGAAGAAGACCTTCGGCACGCGGCCATCGAGGGTGGCGCGGCCCTGTCCCTTGCCAGTGGCGCCATCGGCGCGCTGGACGCCTTGCGCTCCGCCCGGATTGGAGAGCTGAAATCGGTCCGCTACGTGGGCCGCAAGCCGCCCGAAGGCTGGCGTGGATCGCCCGCCGAGGACCAACTGGATCTGGCCGCCTTGACCGATACCCCGGCCACCCATTTCGCCGGAACCGCCCGCGGGGCGGCCCGGGCCTATCCCAAGAACGCCAATGTCGCCGCCGCGGTTGCCTTGGCCGGGATCGGTTTCGACCGGACCGAAGCGGAGTTGATCGCCGACCCGACGGCCACCGCCAACATCCACGAAATCCATGCCGAAGGTACCTTTGGTCAACTGGAATTCCGCATCTCCGGCAAGCCGCTGCCCGGCAACCCGAGAAGTTCCGCCTTGGCAGCCATGAGCGTAGTCGATACGATCCTGCAAAGCGCAAGCCCGATACGATTTTAGGAAATGACGCCTTGCCAACCGGTCACGCCCGCATCGTCGACCGCGTCACTGCGCGACTGAAGCTCAAACAGCTTCGGCTGCTTGTGGCGGTGGGCAAGCACGGCAACATCCAGTATGCCGCGCGCGAACTGAACGTCTCGCAGCCTTCGGCAACCAAGATGATCCAGGATCTCGAACTGGATTTCGAGGTCCAGCTGTTCGAGCGCACCAACCGAGGTGTCGTGCCAACCCCCTATGGCGAGGCCTTGATCCGCCATGGCAAGCTGATCTTCGCGCAGATCTCCAACGCGGCGCAGGAACTGGACGACCTCAACGAAGGCAGCAGCGGACGGGTGGTGATCGGCACCCTGTTGGCGGCCTCGTCGCACCTGTTGCCGCTGGCGATCGAGCAGGTCCTTCAGGATCGACCCCGCCTGGCCATCAAGGTCGTCGAAGGCACCAACGAGGTGCTGATTCCCGAGTTGCGCTCGGGCGAGATCGACCTCGTTGCGGGCCGGTTGCCGACCCACCGCTACCGCGATGAATTGACACAAGAAAAACTCTTTGACGAACACATCCTCGTGGTTGCCGGTACGGATCACCCGCTGGCCGGTCGCACGGCGTTGGAGTTCGGGGATCTGAAGCAATTCGGCTGGATCCTGCCGCCGGTCGAGACGACCCTCCGGCGCCAACTGAATCAGTACTTTCTGAGACAGGATCAGTACCATCCGCCCTTCGCGCTGGAATCCGTCTCCTACTTGACTAATCGGAGCCTGCTTAGGTCGCGGGATTACATCGCGCTGATGCCTTCCCATGTGGCGGCACAGGATATCGACGTGGGCCTTCTGGTGCGGCTCGACCTCACCCTGCCCTTCGGCAACGGCCCGGTCGGCGTTTCCTATCGCCGGAACGGGCGGATGTCCCCAGCCGGGGAGGCGATGCTCCAGTCCCTGCGCAAAGCGGCGGCCCGGATCGGTTGAGGGCCACGCCTGCCCCTGTTATCCGGAAAAGCGATACCCGTATTCTGGCAATTCACTTGAGAGAAAACCTGGCCTCGCGCGATGAATAGCTCATCCGTCCCAAGTCCGAGGCCTTATCGAATGTATCCTGACCTGAAACTCTATGTCGGTGGCGAATGGCGCAAGTCGTCCGAAGATCTTCCCGTCATCAACCCGGCGACCGAGGACGAGATCGGTCGACTTCCCAAGGCGTCGCGGCGCGACCTTGACGATGCGCTGGCGGCGGCTGTCGAAGGATTTGCCATCTGGCGCAAGACCGCGCCGCGCGAACGGTGCAACGTGATCCGCCGTGCCGCCGCTCTGATGCGTGAGCGGCAGGAGGAAATCGCCCGCGCCATTACGCTGGAACACGGCAAGCCGCTGCCGCAGGCCCGGCTGGAGGTGATCCGCGGCGCTGAGTTCTTTGAATGGGATGCAGGCGAGGCCATGCGGACCTATGGGCGCGTGATCCCGTCGAAACATGGCGAAAGCTTCACCGTCCATCACCAGCCGGTCGGTGTGGTCGCGGCCTTCTCTCCGTGGAATTTCCCGATGAGTCAGCCTGCCCGCAAGATCGGCGGGGCGCTGGCCGCTGGCTGCTCGATCATCCTCAAGGCCGCCGAAGAGACCCCAGCCGGGGCCGTGCACATCGTGCGCGCCTTCGAAGACGCCGGCCTTCCCAAGGGCGTGCTCAACCTCGTCTTCGGCGATCCGGCAGAAATTTCCGGCTACCTAATCCCGCAAGAGCCGGTACGCCTGGTCGCCTTCACCGGCTCGACGGCCGTTGGTCGTCACCTGACAACGATGGCCTCGGAACACATGACCCCGGTGCTGATGGAGCTGGGCGGTCATGCTCCGGTGATTGTCTGCGAGGATACCGACGTGGTCAAGGCCGCGATCAGCGGGGCGGTGCGCAAGTATCGCAACGCCGGGCAGGTCTGCACCTCGCCCACCCGATTCTTCGTGCATGACAGCGTTTATGAAGAATTCCGGGATAACTTCGTCCGTCGCGCCGTCGAGACCGTTGTCGGCAACGGCATGGAGGACGGCGTCGAAATGGGGCCTCTGGCCAACGACCGCCGCATCCCGGCACTGAGCGCGCTGGTTGAGGACGCCCGGGCCAAGGGCGCCGAGATTCTTGCCGGTGGTGAACGTCATGGCAACAAGGGCTACTTCTTCCAGCCAACTGTTCTTGCGGACGTGCCGGACACGGCGCGTGTCATGCAGGAGGAACCGTTCGGTCCGCTTGCCGTCATCAACCCGGTGTCCTCGCTGGACGCGGCCATCGAACAGGCCAATTCGGTGCCCTACGGACTAGCTGGCTATGCTTTCAGCAACCGCGCCGATTACATCGCCCGGCTGGCCGAAGAGGTCCAGGTCGGGAACCTCTCGATCAACACGCTGGAGGCGTCGATGCCCGAAACGCCGTTCGGCGGGGTCAAGTCGAGCGGCTACGGGCGCGAAGGCGGCAGCGAAGGCCTTGACAACTACATGGCCATCAAACACGTGTGGCACTCCAGTCAAATCGTGTGAAACTGCTACACGCTTTTCAACACGTCAACAGTCAATTAAGAGCAACAGGTTGAATGCCCTGTGATCGGAGCAGTCGAAATGAGCGACACTTTCCTCGGCCATATCAAAGCCTACAAGCTTGAGGAAATCCGTGCCGACAAACAGGTGCGGAGCTGGGCCGATGTCGAAGCGGATGCTCGGACGGCTGCTCCCGTCCGACCTTTTGGACAAACCCTGCGGGCCGCGTCCCAAGAGGGGTATGGGCTCATCGCGGAAGTAAAGAAAGCCAGTCCCTCAAAAGGTCTCATTCGCGCAGATTTCGATCCCGCCCACATTGCAGCGGCCTATGCGCATGGGGGCGCGACCTGCCTCTCAGTGCTGACCGATACACCTTCATTCCAGGGCGATAAGGCATTCCTGTCACAGGCGCGATCCGCCTGTCAGCTGCCGGTCTTGCGAAAGGACTTCATGTTCGACCCTTATCAGGTGTCCGAAGCCCGCGCACTGGGCGCTGATTGCGTTCTGTTGATCATGGCCGCGCTGGACGATGGCCAGGCCGCGGAACTGGAAGCGGCCGCCTTCGACTGGGGCATGGATGTTCTGGTGGAAGTCCATGACGAGGCCGAACTGGATCGAGCTTTGGAACTTGAATCGCGTCTGATCGGGATCAACAATCGGGACCTCAAGACGTTTGAAACCGATATAGAGATCACCCGCAGACTGTCAAAACTCGCACCCAGTGATTGTATTCTCGTCAGCGAGAGTGGCCTCTCCACACCGGAGCAATTGGCAGACATGGCGTGGCACGGCGTGCGCTGTTTCCTGATCGGTGAGAGCTTGATGAAGCATGACGATGTAGAGGCCGCCGTCAAGGATCTGCTTTCCCACGCAGTTGTAAAACCCATGTCCGCCACTTCGCGACCGTCTTGGGGTTAATGCCCAACTCCCGGCTCAGCTCCGCGATCGAAGCTTGCGATCGCTGTATTGCTGCTCTGACCGCGTGCGTGGTCGTGGCGCTGCCGTGACGAATTTGGCCCATAATGCTTCCTTCCATTCCAACGAAAGGATCACACCATCAAACCCTGGGATCAAACACCTAGCCTTAGGAACGATGACGGCAGTCAACGAGGATTGCCGCACACATTATGCTGTGACGATTCTACCGACCATCGCGGTAAGTATATCGGGCGCAAGCTTGGAAGAAATTGCATCCAACTCCAAGAGGGGCTGCGACAGGTAAGGATGAAACTTCTCCGACATTAAATTCCCTGCTCCAGCGAACAGATCGACAGGTTCGCCAGATCGAATATGCGCTAGTACCGTTTGAAGATCGGGGGTTTCGTCCCCGGCCTCCACCAGCAGAAACCCGTCATGCTGTTCGACCGAAAACCCCTCGCTTCTCAGTGCTAGCGCGAGGGTTGATGTCTTAACCGTACCGACCCGTGTCGCAATGACTGATGTATGCTCGCCGCCGCTGCGCTATGTGAGGGCTACGCAGCGCCGGGCCTGCTCAGCACAAAGGGGGTCAATATTGGACGCCGATAGGGGGTCAAACTTCAATGCCGATTGACAGTCAAAGCCCGACCAATTGAAAACGGGCGGCTTCGCTTGAAGTGATTGATTTTCACTGCCACATCGATCTGTATCCCAACCCCGCAGAAGTTGCCCAAATCTGCGCGGAGCGCGGCCTATTCGTCCTTTCGGTAACAACCACACCGAGCGCCTGAAAGGTCACAGCTTCGCTGGCCGGGCCTAGAACGCAGACGGCACTCGGCCTGCATCCCCAACTTGCCCACGAGCGCAAATCAGAGTTACCGCTCTTTGACCAATTGCTTCCTCAAACCGACTACGTCGGAGAAATCGGTCTCGACGGCGCGCCCGAGTTCCGCAAGTCATGGCAGGATCAGTGCGATGTGTTTGAGCATATCCTTAGATCCTGTGAGAATGCGGGCGGCCGGGTTATGTCAATCCATAGCCGCCGCGCGGCCAGCGCTGTAGTTGAGCGGCTTGAGGCCTGTCCAAGTGCCGGAACACCCGTCCTGCACTGGTTTTCCGGTAGCCAAAAGGAGTTGGACCGTGCGGTGGATTGCGGCTGCTGGTTCAGTGTAGGCCCTGCCATGCTGGCGGGTGAGAGGGGTTGTCATGGTCACGGTATTCTTGAGACTCTTTCGTAATGGCCATCCATTTTCGATATTTGGTAAGGCTATTCATGAGATATCCATATGGGATTGGCATGCACTTTCGAGGAGCTTCGCCGCGCAATTGAGCAAATCGGACCATTCTGCGTTTTCCCCAAGCTGATCAATCGCCTTCCGCGCCGCCTGAAGATATTCCTGCCTTGGTGCTTGGGTCGTACCCGCGTAGTTCGTAGGCGATTGATTTTTGGGTCCCCCGCCCTCTCGAGGCCTCTGCCGTGGTAAGCTTTCAGCAAGTCGTGAAAGGCGATCCACAACTTTCCGCTTGTGCGGGAAGGCAATCCGAAGCTTGGTCTCGCCAACCCTATCGCTTTTCATCGTCAACGCGGCTGCGAGCAAAGGTCGGGTCATTCCGAGATTGATGGCGGCGAGGGTTTTGAAGCGATCTATTCGGTTCTGGGAAAAGAGCGCACCGTGACGGGGTTCTGGCGCGAGCACGCCAGCGACTTGCAGCGTCAAATCCATGCGTCGACCAGCATGGCGGTCCCCGCGTCGATTGGCGAGCATCAGCTGCTTCGCGCCCTCTTTGGCGCGGGTGCGGAGCCGGGTGGGCAGGTTCACATGTGCCGCTGGATCACGGCCCAATGGCGACAACTCGGATCCGCAGACTTCGCATTGCAACGACCACGCGTAGCGCCAATGGCGCAAAGATACCCCGGGTACCTTGTGAGTGCACGCGGGACAGTGCTGAAAATCCGACCACGAAATGCATTCAATCGGGAATTCAGCCCGTCGCCTGAGCAACATGCGACCGAGCTCCGCAGAAGGCAGACGTAACAATGTGCAGAACCTGTCGAGGTTCACGCCAGCCAAATCTGATTGCGTTTCCGGCGGACGTTCTTGACCAAGCCCCAGATATCGGCAGAGCTCTGGTAGTGAACAATAGTTAGCGTCTGCCAGACGGGCGATCCAGCTTGACAGCAGTTCGTCCTGATAAGGTGCCGGACGCCTCGGCAGAGGTTTGTGGATCACTAAAATGCCGGCTGTGGTTGGTTCCGAACGGTCCAACTATGTTTGGCCCAGATAGGCTGCCAGGATTGGACGGCCTCGTCAGTTATCCGCTCTTCGCCAGTCTCAATGGCGTCGATGGCAAGAGCCTTTATCATCGTGAACACACGCGATGTGACGCCGCCTGTAATACCGAGAATGGTACGTAGAGACTGGACGCTCAGACCAGATCCGCGCTCCAACTGCATGGCAGCAATCAGAGTCTGGACCAGCCGGGAAAACTCAACATCGTCATCCCAGAGTGGCAGAAAATGTTCGTCCAGCCGTCGCGCAAGTTGCTCGTCACCGCGAACCGCCTCAGCAGCTTCATTGACACCAAAGACGACAAGTGATGCGCACAGATCGTTGGAAAGGAAGCGCAGCATGTTCAGGAACCGGCGTTGCTCCCGATAGCTTCCGGCAAGGAGGTTATGGACCTCATCGATCATGATCATCTTCAAGTCCATTCCGCGCAAATGGCTGAGAGCCCGCACCTCCAGTTCGGAGATGGTGTGACGGCCCCACATGGGCGCGCCGATCGACGCCAGGATATGTTGATAGAACCGCCGCTCGTCTGGTGCGGGTGGCGCCTGAAGGAGTAGGATCGGCGTGCGCGTCACCCCGAGGTCTGAGCGATAGTTGCTCGGGTAGAGGCTCTCCATCCGCTTGGCGATCATGGTCTTGCCGATGCCAGAGCTGCCATAAACCATGAGGCCCGGCATTCTGGACTGCCGAGGCATTTCCATCAGGGATATCAATCTGTTGAGAACAATGGTTGCGCGATCAAAGGCGATCCAACGATCGCTGCGAATGAGATCAAGTCTTTCGTCGAGGTCCATCAAAATCATCTATCGGGTAAGTTGGGAGATTGGGGTTACTGGTATCAATCGCAAACATCTCACGGGACGGATCACGCTTCGGTTTGTCGTTTGGCTGGCGTGCTTTGCGTTCTTCGTCCAGGCGCGTCGCAAGCGTTCGTTGCCGCGCCGCGTGGGCGATACGCCGCTGTTCTTCGATGATCCCGAAAAGAATTGCCTCCGATATCCTACCGCCGTGACGCTCATGGAAAATTGCACTGGCGCGCCTCGACTCCCAAAGGGAAACTTTGGGGCGAGAAAGATCCTTGTAGCGCGCGGCAATTGTTCGACCATCGTCGGTTACTACCCATATCCGGGACATATCTCGCGGGTCGTACTTGACCGTAACCTTCCCTGCCCCGCGACCGATCATGGGCGCGAAGGCGTCGCTCCAATAACCGATGGAAAACAGGTTGATCCCGGTCCTGCCAAGTTGGCGGCGTTCGGAAGGAAGGAAACTGATCCGGAAGGCATCTGTATCCACGACCTGTCGGCCGGCATCGTCGCCCCCAAGATCGGCCCAGGCGGCCAGCGGGGTCCGCTTCAATCCGCTGTGGCGTGTATTATGATACCGACAAATCTCCAGCTGCAGCCAGTCCTCGAACTCGTCCAGCGTCATTGAGGCCTTGGCAGCGCTATCATACTCGCCTTTGTCTTTTGGCGAGGATTGCGTCGTTCCCGGCAATACATGCACGGCACCCATCGTCGTGCCGATCAGCCGCTCGATATGCCCACCAATATGCACACGGCCCGGCGGCCGGTACTTGATCGCGATGCCCCATTCCGCGCAAGCCGACCGGAAGGCATCACTGCGAAAGTCCCGCCCGTTATCGACATGGATGGCCTGTGGGATCCCGGCTGTCGGCCAATAGAGTTGCTTAAGCGAACTCGGTGTCCGGACGGACTTCGGCCGCACACAGTGGTCAAGGCAAAGGCAAATGGACAAGACCGATGGCGCGTCGAAAGTGACATAGGCACCCAGTACCACACGGGTCGCGACGTCGATCGCGAGTGTCAGCCATGGTCGTGCTAGAGGTTTGCGCTCAACCTGATCAACTAGGATAATATCCGCCAACGTGTGATCGATCTGGACGACTTCCAGTGGCCGTTCCACCTCCAACTTCCCTGCCCTCGCTTCGAAAACTTGTTTTGCGGCCTTCGCCCCTTTCCGCTTCCGTAACACCTCGCGCTGATCCATGGCATCAAGGCGAGCCTTGATCGTTTGCCGTGCTGGCGGTTGAAAACCTCTGGCAACGCACTCGGCGCGGATCTCGCCCACAATCCTGCGAAAGCTCGGGCGTTCCGGAACCAGATATCGCTCACGCAAGACCCGGGCAATCATGCTTTCAACTTGCGCTGGCAGACGGAGGGAGCCGGGCTTGGGGCCGCTGCGTTTGGGAAGAAGCGAACTTGCCCGGCCATCGTTCTCGCGCAACATGCTCAAAATACGCCAAGCTGTACTGCGCGATATGTTCAACTCGGCCGCCGCCGCCTCCACCGCCCGCCCGATACTTTGACCCCGAGCAAGCGGTGATAACAGTGGTCTTAGCGCCTCTGCCCTTTCTAGCGCTTCGTCACTTGCTTCTTCCGTCACAATCTAAAGTTATCCACAGTGGAAACTGTCTCACGGTTAAAGTTACCATCTCATAAATAACTTTACCATCCTAAAGTTAACCTTACCAAGTCGCCGCTGAAAACAAACGAGAAAATCAACCGTGAGTCTCACGAATTACGTGACCATGACAGGTGCGCAATTCCCGCAGGATGTTATCCTGCACGCGGTCTTTTTCTATGTCCGCTACGCCGTGTCCTATCGCGACCTCGAGGAGATCCTAGCGGAGCGCGGCATCCGCGTCGATCACGCAACTCTGAACCGTTGGGTCGTGAAATATGCATCGGCCCTGGCGGCGGTCGCGCAGCGACGCAAAGCGGCTACGGCTCCGTCCTGGCGTCTCGATGAGACTTACGTGAAGGTCCGCGGGGATTGGTGCTACCTCTATCGTGCAGTGGATCGGAACGGGCAAACCCTTGATTTCATGCTTTCCGAACAACGAAACGAAGCAGCAGCGTTGCGATTTCTGGCCAAGGCAGTCACTGCGAACGGGCTACCCCGATCCTGCGCCATCGACAAGAGCGGCGCTAATACGGCTGGACTCGCAGGGATGAACGAAGCGCTTCGGAAGGTGGGCTCAGACCGGAGAATTGCAGTTTATCGGTCCAAGTACCTCAACAACATCGTGGAGCAGGACCACCGGGCGGTCAAACGGAGGATCAGGCCGATGATGGGCTTCAAGGCGCTAAGCTCAGCGACAGCAACTTTAGACGGTATCGAAACCGCGCACATGATCAGGAAAGGACAACTCGGCGAAAGCTGCCCGTTCGCAATCTATGCCAGCCTTGCGGCCTGAGCGACAACCAAGTGGAACGAATTTCCGCTGGATGCGAACTTTGCGACGGAACCCGTGAAGATGTGCCGACATATCTCTGTCTCTTCCAGCAAAAGGTTGTGCTTCGCACCGGGAATGAACTCGAGCGTCCCCCCCGCCCAGCGGGCCATCCGGCTCTTGACGGCAGATAGGCTTACGAGTTCGTCCTCCTCAGGGCAAAAGCTTATACATGGCAAGCTCGGCGATGGGACTCTGGAGAGTTTCTTGGTTTCTAGTAAGACTTGGTTCAGCCACGTCATACTCGGGCCCCCGGTGTGCAGTTCAGGTGCAGCCTCCGCCTGGCGGACCATGTAGAGATACATGTCTTCATCATTCGTGCGTCGGTTACTTGGGTAGTCTACGCTCAGGATATAGCTCTCGCCTGAATGTCCGGGCGCGTATCGTTGACCGCTGCCCGAGACAGACGCAGCCCAGCTCACAGGCCAGGCGAAGATGCGAGCCAGAAGGGATAGCTTTATGCCCCACATTGGCGCACAGAAGGCGCAAGCTGCGACCGGTAGCCCATTGATAAGGGCCCGAAGCCCGATACATGCCCCCATGGAGTTCCCAAGCAGGTACCAAGGTTCCGGCATTCCAAGTTGACGAGCAGCCTGAACCATCGCCGCGACGTCGAGTTGATAGTCGGAGAACCGTCCGACGTGGCCAAGCTTAGGATCTTGGGCGATGCGATCGGAAAGACCGTGACCGCGCCAATCGACAACCAGCGTCGAGTATCCGAGTTCGGCGAACTCCACCATCGTCCGCCCAAAGGTTTCGATAAACTCAGTTCGCCCGGGGAATTCTAACAAACGATGCGGGCAGCGCGGCCCTTCAGGCAGCCCGGTGATCCAGCCCCCATTTCACCGGACACCTAAGCGGTTTCGGTTTTGGCTCTAATGAACTCGCGAGGCGATTTCCATTTCAGGCCGCTGTGAGGATGGTTTTCGTTATAGTCTTCGATCCAGTCTCCAATCAATGACAGCACAGTTTCGGCATCTGGCAGCGGGTTCACGCGAACGTAGTCACGCTTCAGGGTTTTCACGAACGCCTCTGACATGCCGTTGGATTGCGGGCTCTTGACCGGCGTGAAGCAGGATTTCAACCCGAGTTGTTGCGCGAAGATGCGCGTTTCTTTGGCGGCATAGGCGCTGCCGTTGTCGGAGAGCACCTCGACCCGCTCCGGCGCTTGATAGGCGCGGAACCGGTGCTCAACCGCCTCCAGCAGCATGTCACGCACATCCGATCCGCTGATCCCGGCATTCGCCACCGCCCGCCAGGAGATGATCTCTCGGTCGTGGGCGTCTATCAGAAAAGCCGCCCGGATGATGTCACCGTTCCAGCAGGTGAACTCGAAGCCGTCACTGCACCAACGCAGGTTCGAGCGCATCATCACCACCTTGCCGTCATGGTTCCGTTCGGGCCGGTCAAAGCCGGATCGCTGAAGCAGCAGATCGTTACGCTCCATGATGCGATAGACGCGCTTATGGTTAACAGGCGGCAAGCCCCGCGTACGCAACTCCCGGTTCAAAATGGCGGTAATGCGACGGTAGCCATAGGTCGGGCGCTTCGCCACAAGCGCCTGGATGCGTGGCAGGACCGCCGCGTCCTGGGCTTTATGATAGCCCCGACGCGGCTTTGCGCTTCCGTGCACCCGATCGTGCAGGTTTGAGCGGGACACGCCCAATGTCGTGGCCACCGCTTTCATCGGGAACCGTCCGGTTTCAGCGACTGCGCAAGCAAGGTCGGTTTTTTTGCCCGTGACTTGTCGAGGGCTTCCTTCAGGATTTCCACTTCCATCGTCTTGCGCCCGAGCTGGCGCTCAAGTTCCCGGATGCGGCTTTCCATCTCGCGGACGGTTCTGTTCCCGGTCACGCTGTCATCTTGTGCCACGGCGATGCTGCCCCCTTCGAGCATAAGCTTGCGCCAACGATACAGAAGATTGGGGGCAACGCCATTGCGACGCGCAACAGCAGAAATACTCGCCCCGTCATACTTCGTTTCTTCCACGATCCGCAGCTTCTCCGCCGCAGACCAGCGCCGACGGCGGCCGCCGTCGGTGAGGATTTCAATCTCAGACATGAGCATAAGCTTAAGGCTATCCCTAAGCCTCCTTCGTCAAGACAAGCTGTCCGGTAAAAACGGGGGCCAGTTCACCCGGTCCCCCTGCTTCTCTTCCGAAGCGGCAACCAGGTAATCGCAGGCCCTTTGGGCATCCGCGGCATGTTCGAGCGCGCGCCGGAATACCTGGGCACCACGGAGGCAGTACAAACAGTGGTCGAAGGCGGCTGTGCCTTTGCCGAAACCGCCGCCGGTCAGATCGAAGTCGTGCTCGCCAATGCGGCTCGGGCCGCCGAACTGGGCGGCGAGGCCGGGGTTTACATTGTCGTCACCGGCAGCACCGGCGCCACCGAGGCTTTCCTGACGCTCGGGATCGTCTACTTTGTGGTGATGATGATCGCCGCCTTCCAGTATCGCGTTCCCGCCCCGGACTGGAAACCGGAGGGCTGGGAGCCCAAGCCTGCTGCCAAGGGCATGGTCAGCCAGAACAACGTGCACATCGATCAGGCTCTGAAAACACCGCAATTCTGGCAGCTCTGGGTAATGCTTGCTTCAATGTGACTGCCGGTATCGGCGTGATCGGCGTGGCCAAGACCATGATGACGGAAATCTTCGGTACGGTCATACCGCTGGTGGTCACCGCCGCTTTCGCCTCGACCTACGTGCTGATGATCTTAGTGTTCAACATGGTGGGCCGGTTCTTCTGGGCCTCCACGTCGGACTACATCGGTCGCAAGGCGACCTATATGTGCTTCTTCGTGCTGGGCACCCTACTCTACCTGTCGATCCCCTACTTCGCGAGCGCCGTGGCGACCAACCCGGCCCTGATCTACCTGATCGGCTTCTACGGCGCGACGATGATCATTTTCTCGATGCACGGCGGCGGCGGCTTTGCGACGATCCCAGCCTACCTGGCCGACATGTTCGGCACCATGCACGTAGGCGGCATCCACGGCCGGCCGCTGACTGCGTGGTCCACCGCAGGTGTACTGGGCCCGCTTGCGATAACCTGGCTGCGCCAGATGTGGGTGACGAATGCCATCGAGGATCTCGCCGCCAAGGTCGACCCGGCCGCCTTTGCCGAGAAATTCGGGGCATCTGACCCAGCTCGAACAGCTCGTCGCCGCCAAGACGGTGACGATCGCGCGGCTGATGGAGATCGCGCCCGAGGGCACCATTGACCCGACGCCCTCGCTCTACAACACCACGATGAGCCCGAGCTTCAGGCCGTCGCCGGCGAGTGATGCGCCGCCCGGGGTGCGCTCGCGACCGCGCCCCGGGCTTGATCGGATCATTGTCTTGCGGCATTTCCGATCAAACCAACGGCTCCCGATCGGAAAAACCAATCATGATCGACAAGCTCGAGATGTTCATCGCCCTCGCCCGCGAGCAGCACTTCGGCCGCGCCGCAGAGAGCTTGAATATCTCGCAGCCCACCCTCTCCGCCGGGATCAAGCAACTCGAGGAGGTGCTGGGCACCCAGCTGGTGTTTCGCGGGTCACGCTTCGGCGGGCTGACGCCGGAGGGCCAGAGCGCCCTCGCCTGGGCGCGCAAAATCGTCGCCGACACCCGCCAGATGCGCGACGAAATGCGCGCCAAACGGCACGGACTGGCGGGCGAAATCCGGCTCGCGGTGATCCCTACCGCGCTGACCTGGGCGGCCAACCTCTCCTCCGAGTTCAGCAAGGCACATCCGCGCGTGCGCTTCACCATCCTGTCGCGCACCTCGCGCGAGATCCTCGCCATGCTGGAAAACTTCGAAGTAGATGCGGGCATCTCCTACCTCGATAACGAGCCTCTCGGCCGTGTCGACACGTTACCGATCTACCGCGAGGACTACATGGCAGTCTGCGGCACCAGTCATGCGCTGGCCCGACGCGAGCGTGCCGGCTGGGCTGACCTGGACGGCATCCCCCTCGCACTTCTGACCCCCGACATGCAAAACCGCCGCATCGTGAACCAGCGCATCGCGGAGGCGGGCGCAACCGCAGGCACCTGCATCGAATCCAACTCCATCGTCGTGCTGATCGCCAGTGCGCTGGCGGGCGAGTGCGTGGCGATCCTGCCGACCGATATGGCCCGTTTCCTGGCCACCGGACGCGACCTCGCTCTGCTCCCACTCGATACCGACGGCTCGGGTCACAGCGTCGGGCTGATCCTGCCGCAACGCGATCCGCGCACCCCGGTGCTCGAAGCGCTCAACGTGAAGGCGGCGCAGCTGGCCCGCGCAGGGCGGCCGCCGCTGACCGTTTGATCGGAAACCCAAATCGCCCCACTGGACTGCTTTATTGATCCACGCCGCCCCGGCATCCGATGGTATGCGAAAGGGAGGACGCATAGCCATGCCATCAGCCATGTCCGAATCTTCCATCGAGGAGATTGGCGAGATCATCGCCGTGCACGCGCAACAAGAGACGATCTACCGGTACATATACTCCAGGGAAGGCATGGCGGACGAACTCTGGTGGTACCTGCCGACCCACCGCAAGGCGCGCCGGCCGCGGCGTGCCAGACGACGTCTGCCGCCGAAGTTCCACCGCGATGTCAGCATCCTCTTCCGTCCCGACGATGTCGCGCATCGTCGCCAGTTCGATCACTGGGAAGGCGACTTGATGCTGTTCAAGCAGCGCTTCGGCCAGGCCAACGTGACCTCGCTCGTCGAGCGCGTCAGCCGGTTCACGGTTCTGCTGAAGAATCCGAACAAGCGCACCCAGCCAGTCATCGGCAAGATGATCGAGGCGATCCGCGCCCTGCCCCTCGCGTCGCGCAGATCCATTACCTTCGACCGCGGCAGCGAATTCGTGAGCTGGCCGCACCTGCAGGCCGAGATCGGGACGCAGACCTGGTTCTGCGATCCATCGGCGCCGTGGCAGAAAGGCACGGTGGAGAACACCAACCGCCGCGCCCGTCGTTGGCTACCCCGCAAGCTCGACCCGTCGGCGCTCTCAGATCATCATTTGAAAATGATCTGCGAGCGCCTCAACAACACGCCACGCAAGTGCCTCGGGTGGAAGACGCCGGCAGAAGTCTTCAAGGAGAAGATCCTGGAGAAACGGGCGTGACGCACCTACTCTGGCTCCGCGAGAGTCGCGGTTCAGGTATCGCGCACAACATCTTGCAATAAGGGCGGCAACCATAGAAGAACCATGACCCCGAACGGACGGATCGCCATCCCGCTTGACATGGCCGCCATCAGAGAACCGTTTTTGTCCCGCCCCCGAAACCTGCTGATCTCCTTGAGGCCGTCGAGGTCGTCTTCGTGGTCGATGGACATACGCGCGGCTCTTCCGTTTTCGCGTTCGGTATAGCGAAGCGATCCGAGAGTGTCAGCAGACCGACGGAGATGAGCACCCGGTCGCGTTCGGGCGCTGGTCCGTCCTAATCCCCGCTGCATGGCGAAGCCCCGCACCTGGCCCGAGCGGCGCGCAACCGGTGACGCAGC